>JBNLCA010000438.1:0-2351 GCA_050303575.1 Paracoccaceae bacterium | reverse complement strand
GGGCGAGAGCCGTCTTTCGGCCTGTCTGGGCGAGGATATCGAGACGGCGACCTGGACCGACATCGACTGCCCGCCGGTCCCGCGCATCTATGACCGGTTCGTCGCGGCGATCCGCGGGCTGGGCGAGGCGCTCCCTGACTTCGCCCGAGGTGCGCAGCTCCAGCGCGTGCTCGACCGCGCCGAGGAGAGCGCCGGGCATGGCGGGCTGACCCTGACGATCTGAAGCATTGTGCCGAAGATTGCCGGCCGCTTGTCAATCGCAGAAGATGCCGGGAGTTGGCCGAACGCGTGGCAACCGCGGCGTATTCTGCGTCGCGGCGGAATGCGATGATCGCGCAGCCGGAGCGGACTCTAAGTAGTAAACGACCCCCTCTCAACCACAAATTGTAGCGCTTTCGTTCGCAATCCGCCCGCTTCGCAGGCGCCACATTTCGCAGGCGCAGAATTTCACGCCATCTGCCGCTCGGACACGACAGAACCATAGGTAAGGCTCATTTTAACCAACTGACCGGAGTATCGAGAGGTCCGGGAGGGGCTGAGTAACGAGGTTTGTCATGGTTGAACTTCTCTTCGTCGCGTGCCTCAGCACCGACCCCGAGGCCTGCGAGCGGCGCAGCCTTCTCTACAGCGACATCACCCCGATGACCTGCATGATGGGTGCGCAGCCTGCGCTGGCCGAATGGATCGCGGGACATCCCCAGTACACGATCGCCGAATGGAAATGCCGGACTGTCCGACTGGGCGAGAAGGACGTCTGACCGGGCCCGCCTGACCGGCGCAAGGCCCGGCTGATCCGGGCACAACGGGCTTGCTCCCGCCGCGCGGCTCGTGCACCTCTTTGACCGGCACCGGGGACGGTGCGATCGGCCAAAGGGGGAGAGAATGGCGCGCACGGTGATGTTCTACGGCGATTCCAACACACATGGCACGCCGCCCATCCCCAACTTCGACCCCATTGACCGCTACGACCGCGAGACGCGCTGGACCTGTCTCGCCGCGAAGAACCTCGGCCCCGACTGGATCGTGATCGAGGAGGGTCTCGGCGGCCGTACCACCGTCCATGACGACCCGATCGAAGGTCCGATGCGCAACGGTCTCGTGACGCTTCCCGCCATCCTGCACAGCCACAAGATGCTCGACCTCGTCGTCATCATGCTTGGCACCAATGACCTCAAGGTGCCGTTCGGCCTTTCGCCGTACGAGATCGCGCGCGGTGCCGACAAGCTGATGCGGGTGGTCAAGGCGAGCGAATGCGGACCGGAGTTCGGCGAGCCGAAGGTCCTTCTGATCTGTCCGCCGCCGGTGACGGAATCCGGCTGCCTGGCCGAGATGTACCGCGGCGGCGCCGAGAAATCGCGCCGACTGGCGCCGGAATACGAGGCCTTCGCCAAGGCGCGCGGCGCCGCCTTCCTTGACGCCGGACAGCATGTGAAGGTCTCGCCTGTCGACGGCGTCCATTGGGAGGCGGGCGAGCACGCCAAGCTCGCCGTCGCCGTCGCCGACAAGATCCGCTCGATGTTCTGAAGGAGCCCGACATGCTGAAAGGGATCGACCCGCGCCTGAATGCCGATCTGCTCTATGCGCTCCGCGCGATGGGCCACGGCGACACGATCGCGGTGGTGGACTCCAACTTCCCCGCGGACGCAGTGGCGCGCGAGACGGTGCTGGGCGACGTGCTGAGGATCGACGCCCCGGTGGCGGACGCGCTCGACGCGATCCTTTCGGTCATGCCGCTCGATACGTTCGTCGAGGATTTCGCCGTACGGATGGAGGTCGTCGGCAAGCCGAAGGAAGTGCATCCCGTCATGCGCGAGATGCAGAAGGCGATCGACCGCGCCGAAGGCCGCAAGCGCCCGATGATCGCCGTCGAACGGTTCGATTTCTACGACCGCGCGCGTGAGGCCTTCGCCGTCGTCCAGACCGGCGAGCGGCGCTTCTACGGCAACGTCATCCTGCGCATGGGCGTCATAGGCCCGGAAGCCTGAGATGGAGATCGTCGTCCTGGGCGTCTTCGTCGCCGACACCGCCTACCGCGCCGACCGCCAGCCGAAGATGGGCGAGACGCTCCTCGGCAATTCGTTCAAGCTCGGGCCGGGCGGCAAGGGGTCGAACCAGGCGGTCGCGGCGGCCAAGGCGGGCGGACGTGTCAGCTTCGTCACGCGGCTCGGGACGGACGCCTTCGCGCAGATGGCCCGCGACACCTGTGGCGCGGCGGGCGTGACCCCCGAGGTGATCGAGGACCCCGAGAGCTACACCGGCGCCGCCTTCATCTTTGTCGAGGAAGCGACGGGCAACAACGCGATCATCGTCGCTCCGGGCGCGGCGGGTCGGATCTCGCCGACCGACATCGA
>JBNLCA010000437.1:0-16013 GCA_050303575.1 Paracoccaceae bacterium | reverse complement strand
CGCAGGTTCTTTGAAGGCCAGCAGCGCGAGGTCGTCACGCTCGTCATCCCGCCGACCCAGCCCGAGGCGCTGGGCCTGCCCTATGGCCAACCGGGACGCTGGCGGATCCGGGCCATCGGCAGCGCCGGCCCGTGCGACGTTCATGTCCAGCGCGACGAGACGCTGCGCGGTTTCGGCGTCCGGCGGGGCCGGCAGTCCCGCCTGATCGACCAGACCTACCAGGCCTTCACGCCCGACGGCCGCGAGGTCGAGGCGGACCCGCCGGGCAAGGATCGCGGAGTCCTGCGCGCTGGCTCGGTGAACGCCTTTGCGACCGCGCGCCGGCCCTTCACGGTCGGGGGCGCCTTCGTGTTCGACGGCGACGTGGTGCCCTATTCCGGTCTGCACTTTGCCAACGCGGGTCGGCCGCAGGAGGGCGATGTAACCGCCGCGTCGGACTTCAGCCGAACGCGCGGAGGGATCCAGTCGATCGGCACCTTCAGCGGCGCGCGCGGCACGATGTCGGGCACCTCTGTCGCGGCACCGCAGGCGGCGCGCGTCCTTGCGGTCGCCTATGCCGAGGGGCGGGCGCAGGGCAAGTCGCGCGCGCGGCTTCTGGCCCTGATCCGGCGGGCGCTCGACCAGCTGCGCGATGACATGAGGGAACGGCGCGGCGCGGCCTAGTCGATCGGGACCACGTTGACCGTGTGCTTGCTCTTGTGCCGCCCGGACGAGCGCAGCGCACCCTTGACCGGTGCAACGTCGGAATAGTCGCGGCCGAGCGCGACGAGGATGTGGTCGGTGCCGACAAGGATGTCGTTGGTCGGGTCGATCTGCACCCAGCCCATCTCGGCGCCGCACCACGCCTGAACCCAGGCGTGCATCGCGTCGGCGCCTTCGAGCCGCTCCTGGCCGGGTGGCGGCAGGGTTCTGAGAAAGCCGCTGACATAGCCTGCCGGGATGCCCAGCCCGCGCAGGGCGGCGATCAGGATATGCGAGAAGTCCTGGCAGACGCCGCGCCGCCGGGCGAAAGCGTCGCCGGGCCGCGTCGCCACCTCGGTCGCCTCGGGGTCGAAGGTCATCTCGCGGTGAAGCGCGCCCGACACCGCACGCACCGCCGCCAGCACCGAATCGCCGGGCGAGGCGTGGTCGCGCGCGAAGTCCGTGATCTCGCCCGAGGGCCGGACACGCTCGGACGCGCCGGTAAAATGATGCGGACTGTCGGCGCCGAGGCTTGCGACCGAGCGGAGCTCGCGGTCGAGCACGGCAAGGCGCGGGGAAAGGTCGAGGCTCGGCGCCTCGGCGGTGCGGCGGACCCGGCCGGTGAACGTGAAGGTCTCCTCGGCCAGAGGCGCGTCATGCGCGATCTCGGTCGACGGATTGCCGAAGAAGTCGATCGTGTCACGCCGGAAGTCGGGGACGGGATCGGCGCTGACGAGGCCCGAGATCAGCTCTTGCCCCGGCAGTGTCCGGGGCAGGATGCGCAACAGGATCCGGTTCGCCGCGGCCGGCTGGGCATGCTGATAGGTGATGTTCAGCGATATGTCGTAAAGCGTCGACATCAGTCGAAGTAGAGCGAGGTCACCTCGCCCGAGAGCCGCGCGAAATCCGAGCGCGCGGCGCGCAGGCGATCGGTCGTCAGGTCCTCGGGCGACGCGATGGTGAAGTCGGTGTGGAGCCTGAGAAGGTCGCGCATAAGGGCGGATAGGGTGCCGCCTATGCGCGCCTTGGGAAGATGCGCCGCCTGTTCCGAGAAAGTCTCGAGCTGGAAGACGATCGAGCGCGGGTTGCTGCGGTCGAGCGCCAGGAGATCAACCACCGTGTTGCGGTTGGTCTCGACGGCGTAGCGGCGGCGGTGCGACATGACGCTGTCGCAGACCTCGACGGCGAGGTCGAAACCGCCGACCGGCGCAGCGAGGTCGGCGAAGTTGGCAAGGATGTCTGCGATCAGGTCGGCCCGTTCCAGCGCGCGGCCGATGGCGAGGAACCGCCAGCCGGCGAAGCGGAACATGTTCTCGTGCACGAGACCCGAGAAACTGGCGAGCTTGCGCAGCAGAACCCCCATCGCACGGGCCGCGTCGTCCCCGGGCTCGACCATGGTCGCGAACTCGTTCGCGGTCCGCGCGAGGTCGTTCAGCGCCAGCCAGCCATCGGTCGAGAACCGGTCGCGCACCTTCTCGGCGCAGAGGCGCGACGCCTCGAGATGTTCGAGCAGGCGCCGTGGCACGGGGTCGGCGACGTCGATGCCGTAATGGTCGAGGAACTCCGCGAGGTGCTGCAGGATCGGCTGTTCGGGGTCGCCGAACTCGGCCAGCCGCAGGTGGTAGGCGCGCAGCTTGCGGACCAGTCCCTCGGCCCGTTCGGTGTAGCGGCCGAGCCAGAAAAGGTTGTCGGCCGCGCGGCTAGGAAGAAGGCCGGGCATGCGGCGGACGAAGGGGCCCTCCTGTTGGCCCATCAGGCTGTCGCGGGCGACGGGCTTGTCGCCGACCACCCAGACGTCCGCGACCGAGCCGCCGCTGCGCATGGCAAGAGCCGTCGGATCCTCGGTCCGACCGATCCGGGCATAGCCGCCCGGCATCACGGTCCAGCCGTTCGGCGTGCGGGCGGCGAAGACGCGCAGCGTCATCGGGCGCGGCACCAGCTTGCCGTCGATCATCGCGGGCGTGGTGGAGAGCGTCACCGCCTCCTGTCCGACCAGCGCAGGCCCGTCGCCGGTGATCCAGCTGTCGATCGATTCCTTTGCCGTGCCGCGGAAGGTCCCGCCCAGCACCGTCGTCGCGTCGATCTCGAAGGGCAGGGCGGTCGACTGCGCCGGCCCGATCATCATCCGCGCGATGTTGGTTCGGACATAATCGCGTTCCTTTTCTTGCCCGCACCACCAGGTGGCGATGTTGGGCAACTTGAGCGGCGCGCCGGTCAGCGCCTCGCAGATGCGCGGCAGGAAGGCGAGTAGCGCCCGGGTCTCGAGCACGCCCGAGCCGAGCGCGTTGACCATCGTCACGGTGCCGTCGCGCAGCGCCGCGACCAGGCCGGGCGTTCCGAGGGCCGAGGCCTCGTCGAGCTCGAGCGGATCGGCAAACCGTGCATCAAGCCGGCGCCAGACGACGCTGAGGGGCTCGAGCCCGGCAATGGTGCGGACCGTGAGGCCCTCGTCCTGGACGCGCAGGTCCTCGCCCTCGAGCAGCATGAAGCCGAGGTAGCGCGCGATGTAGGCATGTTCGAAGTAGGTGTCGGCGCCCGGCCCGGGGGTCAGGATCGCGGCGCGTTCGCCGCCGTTCGCGCGCAGCCCGTTCAACGCGTCGCGGAAGGCGCGGAAGAAGCCGGCCAGCCGCTCGACATTGGCCTGCGGGAAATGGTCCGAGAAGACGCGCGAGGTGGCGACGCGGTTTTCCAGCGCGAAGCCCGCGCCGGAGGGCGCCTGCGTTCGGTCGCCCAGAACGAACCACTGGCCGTCGGGCGAGCGACCAAGCTCGAACGCCAGGAAGTGCAGGAAACTGCCCGAGCGCGGACGCACCCCGACCATCGGCCGCAGCCATTCGGGATTGGCGGCGATGAGTTCGGCCGGAAGAAGGCCGCGCGCGACGAGGTCGCCGCCGCCGTAAAGGTCGGCCATCACCTGTTCCAGAAGCTCGGCGCGCTGGACGATGCCTTCGGAAAGTTCCTTCCACTCGGTGCCGTCGATCAGGACCGGAACGTGGCTCAGCGGCCAGTCGCGCTCGGTCGGGCCGGCGTCGGTATGCTGGCGGTAGAAGACACCCGCGTCGTGGAGATACTGGTCCCCCGCTCCGAAGCGTTGCGCGATGTCCTCGGGCGCGAGGCGCGACAAAAGGTCGATCATCGGCGCCCATACCGGCCGAAGACTGCCGTCGAGGCGCATCAGCTCGTCCGCAACGCCCGAAGGCGGCCGGTAGTCCGACAGGAACGGGTTCGCCGCCCAGGGGCTTGCTTCTTGAGCGCCGGACACGGGTCAGACCTCGGGCGCGCGACGCAGGTCCAGCGTCATCGGAAACTCGGGATGCGGATGTTCGGGGGCCGGCCAGTAGCTGCCGGGCGTGTGGCCCATCTTCTCGAACCTCGCGAGGCGACGCGCCTCGGCCTCGTTGCCGTTCACCGGGAAGGTCTCGTAATTGCGCCCGCCGGGATGGGCGACGTGATAGGTGCAGCCGCCAAGCGCCCGGCCAGACCATGTGTCGAAGATGTCGAAGGTCAGGGGCGCGTTGACGGGGAGCACCGGGTGCAGCGCCTCGGCCGGCTGCCAGGCCTTGAACCGCACGCCGCCTACCGCGACGCCGCCAGTCCCGGTCGCCGCAAGGGGCACGCGCCGCTGGTTGCAGGCGACGACGTAGCGGTTCGGATCGGGCGTTGTCAGCTTGACCTGCATACGTTCCACCGAGCTGTCGGTGTAACGGACGGTGCCACCGATGGCCCCCCTCTCACCCAGCACGTGCCAAGGTTCGAGCGCCTGTTTCAGTTCCAGATGAACCCCTTCATACTCTACCTCTCCGCAGAACGGGAAGCGGAACTCTGCCTGCGCCTCGTACCAGTCGGGTCGCATCGGAAAGCCGTGATCGCCAAGGTCGCGCAACACGTCGAGGAAGTCGGCCCAGACGAAGTGCGGCAGCATGAACCGGTCGTGCAGGACAGTTCCCCAGCGCACCGGGTCACCCTTGATCGGGCTTCGCCAGAAACGCGCCAGAAGCGCCCGGATCAGCACCTGCTGGGCAAGGCTCATCTTCGCGTCGGGCGGCATCTCGAAGCCGCGGAACTCGACCAGGCCCAGCCGCCCGGTCGGTCCGTCCGGCGAGTAAAGCTTGTCGATGCAGATCTCGGCCCGGTGGGTGTTGCCGGTGACGTCGATCAGGATGTTCCTCAGCAGACGATCGGTCAGCCACGGCATCGGCTGCGCGCCCTCGCCGGGATCGGGGATCTGCCTCAGCGCGATTTCCAGCTCGTAGAGCGAGTCGTGCCGCGCCTCGTCGATGCGGGGTGCCTGCGATGTCGGGCCGATGAAGAGGCCCGAGAAGAGGTACGAGAGCGACGGATGCCTCTGCCAGTGCAGGATGAGGCTGCGCAGCAGGTCGGGTCGGCGCAGGAACGGCGAGTCGTTCGGCGTCTCGCCGCCCACGACGACATGGTTGCCGCCGCCGGTGCCGGTGTGCTTGCCGTCGATCATGAACTTGTCGGCGCCGAGGCGGCAAAGCCGTGCCTCCTCGTAGACGCCCGTGGTGATGGCGACGCAGTCGTCCCAGTTGTAGGCGGGGTGGATGTTCACCTCGATCACGCCGGGGTCGGGCGCGACCTTGATGACGTTCAGACGCGGGTCATGCGGGGGAGAGTAACCCTCGATATGGACCGGCAGGCCCATCGCCTTGGCGGCGCCTTCCGCCGCGGCGACGAGTTCCAGGTAGTCCTCGAGTGCCTCGACCGGCGGCATGAAGACGCACAGCCGTCCGTCGCGCGGCTCGACCGAAAGGGCGGTGCGAACAGCGCCGGTCCCAAGCTCCTGCTCGACCACGTCCTGTTGCTGCGTCTCGTCGGACTTGACCTCGGAGACCGGCTGCTCGCGGTCGACCGGCGGCATGCCCGGCCCGCCCGCCTCCTCCGCGCCGAAATCGGGCAGCGGCCCGCGCGGGACGGACGGGTCGGTGATGTAGGTGTACGGATACTGGGACGCGGGGATATGGGGCAGGGTGCCAAGCGGCAGCCGGTAGCCCACCGGACTGTCGCCGGGCACGAGGAAGAGATGCCCGCGCCGCGTCTTCCACCGCTCGGACCGCCAGCGCGGGCCGGACGCCTTGGCCTGCCAGCGCTGGATCGGCAGGATATGTCCCGACGGCTCGGTCAGGCCGCGCGCGAAGACGCGGGCGATGCGGTTGCGCTCCTCCGGGTCCTTCAGCTTCGAGTTCTCGGGGGTGACGTTCTCGGGAAGGCTCCCTTCCTTCAGGACCCATTCTGCCGGGTCCTCGAAGGCCGGCTGCACCATCTCGGGTTCGACGCCCAACCGCTCGGCGATGCCGGTGAGAAGATTGCCCGCATCCTCGACCGTCGCACCGGTCTTGGCGCCTTCCTCGGCGATCAGGTCCGGGTTGCGCCAGATCGGTTTGCCGTCGCGCCGCCAGTAGAGCGCGAAGGTCCAGCGCGGCAGCGTCTCGCCCGGATACCATTTGCCCTGGCCGTAATGCAGGAACCCGCCCGGCGCGAAGCGGTCGCGCAGGCGGCGGATCAGCTGGTCGGCAAGTTCGCGTTTCTTCGGCCCGACGGCCGAGGTATTCCACTCGTCGCTCTCGAAATCGTCGATCGAGACGAAGGTCGGCTCGCCCCCCATCGTCAGCCGCATGTCGCCCTCGGCGAGCGCGGCATCGACCTTGCGGCCAAGCGCGTCGAGCTCGGCCCAGGCCTCGTCGGAAAAGGGCTTGGTGATGCGCGGATGCTCGGCGACCCGGTGCACCTCCATGTGGAAGTCGAAGTCGGTCCGCGTGTCGGGTGCGCCGGAAAAGCCGCCGACGATCGGCGCGGCGTTGCGGTAATGCGGCGTGGCGGCGAGCGGGATGTGGCTCTCGCCGGTGAAGAGACCCGACGTCGGGTCGAGTCCGATCCAGCCCGCGCCCGGCAGGTAGACCTCGCACCAGGCGTGCAGGTCGGTGAAGTCGTGGTCCGTCCCCGGTGGCCCGTCCAGCGAGACGAGGTCGGGCTTGAGCTGGATCAGGTAGCCCGAGACAAAGCGCGCGGCGAAACCCAGCTGCCGCAGGATCTGGACCAGAAGCCAGCTGGTGTCGCGGCACGATCCCCGGTGGGAGTGAAGCGTTTCCTCCGGGGTCTGTACCCCGGGTTCCATGCGGATGACGTAGCCGATGTCCTGCTGAAGCTGAGCGTTCAGCGCGACGAGGAAATTCACGGTTCCGGCCGTATCGCGCGGGACGCTCGCCATGTACTCCGTCAGAAGCGGCCCGGCCGGCTCGGGCGTGCGGTAGATCGACAGGTCCTCGCGCAGGTCCTCGGGATAGTCGAACGGCCACTCCTCGGCGCTTTCGTCGACGAAGAAATCGAACGGGTTGTAAACCGTCATGTCGGCGACCAGGTCGACCTCGATCCTCAGCTCGGTCACCGGCTCGGGAAAGACGAAGCGGCTCAACCAGTTGCCGTAGGGATCCTGCTGGTGATTGACGAAATGGCCCGCCGGACCGACCTTCAGCGAATGCGAGATGACGCGCGTGCGGCTGTGCGGCGCCGGTCTCAGGCGGATCACCTGCGGGCTCAGCATCACCGGCTTGTCGTAGCGGTAATGCGTCAGGTGATTGATACTTGCCGTGATTGCCATGCGCCGCGCCTGCACCCGAATTTTTGCACCGCAGCGAAGCCTTGCATGCTTTCAGACATGGCACCAGCCCCCGAGGGGCGAAGTGCCCGCTGATTAATCAGGCCGCGACCGCGGCCTCGGGGTCCATCGCGCCGGTCATCAGCGCCACCGCATCCGACATCGAGTTCCGCTTGGGGTCGATGACGCAGAGGCGCTTGCCCAGCCGGTGGATGTGGATGCGGTCGGCCAGTTCGAAGACATGGGGCATGTTGTGGCTGATCAGGATGATCGGGATGCCGCGCGCCTTGACGTCCTGGATCAGTTCCAGCACCCGCCGGCTTTCCTTGACGCCCAGCGCGGCGGTCGGCTCGTCGAGGATGATGACCTTCGAGCCGAAGGCGGCGGCACGCGCCACGGCGACGCCCTGCCGCTGGCCGCCGGACAGGGTCTCGACCGCCTGGTTGATGTTCTGGATCGTCATCAGGCCCAGCTCGTTCAGCTTCTCCCGCGCGAAGGCCTCCATCGCCTTGCGGTCTAGCTTGCGGAAAAGGCTGCCCATGATGCCCGGCATCCTCAGTTCGCGGCCCATGAACATGTTGTCGGTGATCGAGAGGGCAGGGGACATTGCCAGCGTCTGGTAGACCGTTTCGATCCCCGCCGCCCGTGCATCGAGCGGCGAGGCGAAGTGCAGGCGCGCGCCCTGGAGGAAAATCTCGCCCTCGTCGGGCGTCACGGCGCCCGAGATCGCCTTGATCAGCGTCGACTTGCCGGCGCCATTGTCGCCGATCACGGCAAGGATCTCGCCCGGATAGAGATCGAAGTCGCAATGGTCGAGCGCGGTGACCCGTCCGTAGCGCTTGACGAGGTTGCGGGCGTATAGCAGCGGCTCGGCCATCACGCGGTCTCCTTCCTGATCCACTGGTCGACGGCGACCGCGAAGATGATGAGGACGCCGATCAGGAAGAACGTCCATTGCGGATCGGTCCCGACAAGGCGCAGTCCCATCTCGAAGACGCCCACGATCAGCGCGCCGAAGAACATGCCGACGATGCTGCCGCGTCCGCCGAAGAGCGAGATGCCCCCGATGACGACGGCGGTGATCGCCTGGATATTGCCCAGCTGCCCGGTCGAGGCGGTGGGCGAGACCGAGCCGAAACGGCCGATCATCACCCAGCCGGCGATGGCGCAGAAAAGTCCGCCAAGCGTGTAGACCTGGATCAGCACGCGGCCGGTCTGGACGCCCGAAAGCTGCGCCGCCTCGGGGTCGTCGCCCACGGCATAGACGTGGCGGCCCCAGGCGGTCGCGCGCAGGACATAAGCCATGATCGCCACCATCGCGATCATCAGGAAGACGGCGTAGAGCACCTTCACCCCGCCCGGCTCGATGGCGTTGCCCCAGAACTGAAGGATCGGGGCGTTGTCGCGCACTTCCTGGCTGCGGATCGTCTCGTTGGCCGAGAAGATGAAGTTCGAGGCGAGCAGGATCTGCCACGTTCCCAGCGTGACGATGAAGGGCGGAAGCTTCATCTTTGCGACCAGCCAGCCGTTGGCAAAGCCCATCGCGGCGCCGGCCAGGAGCCCGACCACAACGGCAAGGAACGGCGGCAGGCCGAAGGTGAAGGCGGCCTTGCCCATGATGACCGAGCAGAAGACGGCAATCGCGCCGACCGAAAGGTCGATGCCCTTGGTCAGGATGACGATGGCCTGCGCGCAGCCCAGGATTCCGACGATGGCGATCTGCTGGAGGATGGTCGAAAGCGTCGTGGCGCGGAAGAAGTTGTCCGAGAGGAACGCGAAGACGATGATCGCCGCGACAAGCACGATCAGCGGCACGGCCGAAGGCGTCTGGTGCAGCCAGTGCTGGAGCACGCCCAGGAAACCCTTGTTCGGCTCGGCGAACTCGGCGACGGTTTCCGACGCGCCTTTCAGACCGGATTCATAGGATGTGGCGGACGAGCCCTCGCCGGACATGGCATTCTCCTCCCGATGACCTTCGCGGCCGTCCGGCATGGCGCCGGATTGGAGGGGCGGACGCGCCGCCCCTCGACAGACATTGTCGGATCAAACCGCCCCGTGGGGCAAGGTCAAATCAACCCCAGCAGAGGTTCATGCCCTCGGCGGTGTCGATCGAGTCGACGCCCGCCGCCGGTTTGTCGGTGATCAGCGCGACGCCGGTGTCGAAGAAGTTCTTGCCCTCGGTCGGCATCGGCTTGGTGCCGTCGGCGGCGAACTTGGCAATGGCCTCGATGCCGAGGGACGCCATCAGGAGCGGGTACTGCTGGCTGGTTGCGCCGATCACGCCATCCTTGACGTTCGCCACACCAGGGCAGCCGCCGTCGACCGACACGATCAGCACGTCGTTCTCGCGGCCCACTGCCTTCAGCGCCTCGTAGGCACCGGCGGCCGAGGGTTCGTTGATCGTGTAGACGACGTTGATGTCGGGATCCTTGGCGAGGAGCGCTTCCATCGCGGTCAGGCCGCCTTCCTCGTTGCCGGCCGTCACCTCGTGGCCGACGATGCGCGGATCGGTCTCGTCGCCCCACTTGTTCGGGTCGCCAAGGTCGATGCCGAAGCCCTGCAGGAAGCCCTGGTCGCGCAGCACGTCGACCGAAGGCTGGCTGATGGCGAGATCGAGCATCGCGATCTTCGCGTTGGCGGTCTCGGCGCCGAGCGTGGCGGCGGCCCACTGGCCGATCAGAAGGCCGGCCTGGAAGTTGTCGGTCGCAAAGGTCGCGTCGGCGGCGTCGATTGGATCGAGCGGCGTGTCGAGCGCGATGACCAGGATACCCGCATCGCGCGCCGCCTGGAACGAATCGACGATGGCCTTGGTGTCCGAGGCGGTGATCAGGATGCCCTTGGCCCCGTCGGCGATGCAGGTCTCGATCGCCGCGACCTGGCTTTCGTGGTCGCCGTCGATGCGGCCGGCATAGGTCTTCAGCTCGACGCCCAGTTCCTCGGCCTTGGCGAGCGCGCCTTCGCGCATCTTCACGAAGAAGGGGTTGGTGTCGGTCTTGGTGATCAGGCAGGCCGAAACGCTTTGCGCCTGGGCTGCACCCGCAGCAGCAAGAGTGGCGACCGCAGTCGCCGTCAGAATACGGTTCATAATAGTCCTCCCAGTTTGCACCCTTGGTGGCGCAACGAGGCTATCTGAGCGATTCTCCCATCCCGCGTCAATAAATAAATCAACTTGATTTATAAATTCGGATGCGGCACCGATTGCGGGGGAGGACGCGCCATGCCGGCCGCCGACAACGATGCCCGGACCGAGGTCTGGCTGCCCGACGGGGCGACCATGCGCGGTCTGCGGAACCATAACGAGCGGCTGGTCCTGTCGGCGATCCGGGCCTACGGGCCGATGGCCTCGGCCGAGCTTGCCCGCCGCACACAGCTCTCGGCGCAGACGGCCTCGGTCATCACCCGCGCCCTCGAGGGCGAGGAACTCCTGGTCCGGGGCGATCCGGTGCGCGGCAAGGTCGGCAAGCCCCTGACGCCGATGGCGCTGAACCCCGAGGGAGCGTTCTCGTTGGGCCTCAGGATCGGGCGGCGCAGCGCCGACCTTGTCCTGATGGACCTGACCGGCGGTGTGCGCGGTCACCTGACCCACGCCTATGACTATCCCAGTCCCTCGAGCCTTCCGGACTTCGTGGCCGGTGGCGTCACCGACCTCGCCGCGCGTCTGCCCGAAGGTCGGCGCGCGCGCATCGTCGGCCTTGGCGTCGGCGCGCCCTACCAGCTCTGGAACTGGCTCGACCTCGTCGGTGCCCCTCCGGGCGAGATGGCGGCATGGCAGGGGCTCGACCTTGCTGCCGAACTCGGCGCGCGCACCGGCCTGCCGGTCAGCCTCGGCAACGACGCGACGCTCGCCTGCTATGGCGAGCAGGTCTTCGGCACGGGTAGGGAAAAGCGCGACTACGCCTATTTCTACGTCGGAACCTTTGTCGGCGGCGGCATGGTGCTGGACGGCCGCCTGCAGACCGGCCGCTTCGGCAACGCCGGCGCGTTCGGCTCGATCGTCGTTGGCGAAAAGGGGGCGCCGGGCAACCAGTTGATCCATTCCGCGTCCCTTTTCGTGCTCGAGGCGATGTTGCGCGAGAGCGGCCGCCCCTGGCCCGGCACGCACCGGGACGAGGCGGCGTGGCAGGGCTTCGACGACCTCCTGGACGTCTGGCTCGACCGGACGTCAAGCGTCCGTGCCGCCGCCGCCGTCTCGGTCACCGCCGTCCTCGACGTACCGACCGTGGTGATCGACGGCGGCTTTCCCGCCTCGGTCCGCACCCGCCTGGCCGAGCTTGTCGGAGCCCGCATCCGCAGCGCGGACACCCGCGGCATCCGCGTGCCCGAGATCGCCTCGGGCACGCTCGGTCCCCTCGCCGGAGCGCTGGGCTCGGCCTATCTGCCGCTTGCCACGAGCTATCTGCTCGACGGAGCATCGCCCGCCGCGGCGTCCTGATCCAGGTTGACGCCGGAAGGGCGGACCGGAAAGGTGGCCCGGCAGAGCAGGGAGGGGACATGAGGCGGATGCGCGTCGCAATCATCGGCCTGGGCATGGCCGTGACGCCGCACGCCAGGAGCCTGGTGGATCTGGCGGATGACATCGAGGTCAGCCATGCCTTCAGTCCCAGCGCCGAGCGCCGCGCCGCCTTCGCCGCCCGGTTCCCAATACCGACCTGCGACAGCCTTGATGCGATCCTCAACGACAAGAGCGTCGAGGCGGTCCTCGTCCTCACGCCGCCCAACACGCATCGCGACATCGGCCTCGCCTGTGCGCGCGCCGGCAAGCATGTGCTGATGGAAAAGCCGCTCGAGATCAGCACCGAGCGCGCCACCGACCTCGTCGCGGGATGCCGCGCGGCGGGCGTCAGGCTGGGCACCGTCCTGCAGCACCGGTTCCGTCCGGCTGCGCTGCGGCTGGCCGACCTGATCGCCGGCGGTCACCTCGGCTCGATCGTCGGCTGCTCGACGCTGATCCGGCTCTGGAGGCCGCAAGGCTACTACGACGAGCCTGGCCGCGGCACCCTGGCCCGCGACGGCGGCGGGGTCCTGCTGACCCAAGGCATCCACACGCTCGACCTGATGCTCAGTCTCGCCGGCCGGATCGATCGCGTGACCGGCTTCGCGACGACGACCCCGGTGCACCGGATGGAAACCGAGGACATGGTCGCCGCCGCCGTGCGGTTCGCGAATGGCGCGCTCGGTACGATCGACGCGACGACCGCCGCGTATCCCGGCTTTCCCGAAGAGATCGCCCTGACCTGCACGAATGGCACGGCGCTCCTGCGCGGGACCGAGCTTCTGGTCCAGTGGCAGGATGGTCGCCGCGAAACGATGGCGCCGGACGCCGGAGCGGGCGGGACCGGCGCCGACCCGATGGCCTTTCCGCACGACTGGCACCGCGCGGTGATCGCAGACTTCTTCCGCGCCGTGCGCACGGGCAGCACGCCGAGAATATCGGGCGACGAGGCGCTGAAGGTCCACCGCCTGATCGACGCGCTGATCGAGACCGGCCGCGCCGGCGCCCCGGTCGAGGTCGTCCGCTGAGCGTCAGCGCAACCCGTCGAACGCCTTGATGTCCGATGCGGCGAGGCCGCCCATCCGGTCGTGGATGCGCGGCCCCTTGGTCATCGCCAGCGCCAATAGCAGTTCCCCCACGCGCGGTGCGTCCGGCAATCCGACCTCCATCGCGTCGAAATGGCTGCGCACGTAGGCGGCGTTGATGTGGCCGAGCGGAATGTCGATCCGGCAGCCCGGCCCGCCGACCTTCATCGACGAAGGCACGATGGCCTTTGCCTCGCCCAGCCGCTCGCGCATCGCATAGCCGCCCGGAACGTGCCAGAGCGCGGTGTGCTCAAGCTCGCCGCCTTCGCCGCAGAGCGCCGCCTTGCCGTAACCGTCGATCCCGTCACGTCCGCCCATCGCCTCGATCAGCCGGTCGGTCATCATCAGGCCAAGCGGCTTGAGATCGTCCATCGCGGGCGCGAGGTCCTCGACATAGCGGCCGGCGAACGGGTTCTTCACAACGGCGACGATGGCGCCGCGGCGGCGCGGGACGGCAGGGGCGGGGCCGCCCTCGTGCAGGATGTCCTCGATGAAGATCATCGTCTTGCGCAATGGAAAATCAGGCATGGCTCAGCTCCTCGGTCGCGCCCACTGTGCGGGTCTCGCCGGCGAGCGCAAGGTAGGCGGCGGCGATCAGGCCGCGATTGCGGTATTCGGCGGCGGCCGTGGTCCCACGGTCCAGCGCCGCGTCGATTTCGTCCGGGGTCAGTGGACCGACACCCGTCGTGACCAGCCGGTCGCCGAGGTCGTTGTCCGGCGCCAGCTCGCACGCCGGAGAGCGCGCGATGGCGGGATGGCCCGGCAGGTCGACCGCGTTTGCGATCATCGTGGCTGCCGCATCCGCCGCAGCGGCGGTCCTCGCGACGACCGTCACCGCGTCCGCGATGCCGAGCGAGAAGCTCCGTCCGCGCCAGCCCGAGGTGGCCATGCCGCGCCAGGGATCGCGGTGGCCCAGGACGACCCGGCCGCCTTCCATCGCGGCGGTGACGCTCTCGCCCCCGGTCAGGTGAAAGGCGATGTCGCCGCCGTTGTTCACATGCGCCTTCCTCAGCGCCGGATCCGCGGCCATCGCCGCAAGTACCTCGTCGGCGACCGATCCGGCCACCGCGGCCATCGGCGTGATGAAGGCCGGCAGGTAGGGCGCCGTCGCCGCCTGCATCCGCCGCGCCACCTGGCCCTTGAGCGGCGGCGGGTCGGGGCGACGCAACTCCGGCAACTCGGCCACGAGCTCGTCGAGGAGCGGCGCGAACCGCGCCTCGGCCCGCGCATAGGCACCCGCCCGTGCGGCGGGATCGGCCCAGAGGATCAGGTCGATCGGCCCGCGCTGGAGGTGCAGACGCTCGCCATCGGGCAAGAGGCGCGCGGCATGCGGCATCAGCCCTTGCCCTGGGTCGAGACGAGGCGGAAGTCGCTTCCGTATTCGCCGCCGGACCGCAGGATGTCGGTCAGCGTCCGGATCGCGCCCTCGTGTCCGCCCAGCGCGACATAGTCCGCGCGCGGCAGGGTGAATTCGAGCGGCGCTACAAGCGCCGGGGTGGGCACGTAACCGAACGAGCGTTCGGGCATCTTCATCACGTCGACCATCAGCGTGATGCCGCCGCCCGGCCAGACCCATGCCGGAGCGCCGCCGCAGGTGACATTGGTCCTGAGCGACTGGACCGAGCGGGTGAGACGCACCGGGTTGGTCGTCACGCCCGCGCGCAGCGAGCCGCCGGCGCCGCCGGTGAACATCACCGTGCAGAGCGCCGGTTCGCAATTCTCACCGATCAGCTCGACCGAGTGGCGCAGCCGCTCGGGGAAGGGCTGCTCGATGGGCTTCAGGTTCTCGTCCAGTTCGAAATAGGCCGCGTGTTCGCCGGTGGTCGAGACCATCAGGAGAGAGAGGCCCGGACGAGCGCCTTTCTCCGGCAACCAGTCACCGAGGATCGAGAGGGGGTCGGAGATGTCCGTCCCGCCCCAGCCGAGGCCGGGGTTCGCCACCTGGAAATACCGTCCCGGCGTCGAGCGGCGACCCTTGATGCGGATGCCGGTCGGCTTCCAGTCGAGCACCTTGCCCGCCTGGTGTTCCGAGACGACACCGGTGATGTGATCGTCGACGACCACTACCTCGTCCACCAGGCCCTGCCACTGCGCCGCAAACATGCCGATCGTCGCCGAGCCGCAGCCCACCCGCATACGTTCCTCGCGCCGTCCGTCGACCACGGGCGGCGCGCCGGCCTGCACCGTCAGGCTGGCCCCGCCGTCGATCTCGAGCTCGACCGGCTCGCGGTTGCAGAGCGCCATCAGCATGTCGCAGGTCACACGTCCCTCGGCCTTGGTGCCGCCGGTCAAATGCTGAACGCCCCCGAGCGACAGCATCTGCGAGCCGTACTCGGCCGTCGTGACCAGCCCGACCACCTCTCCCTTGCAGCGGACGACCGAGCGTTCTGATCCGAGATGACGGTCGGTGTCGATCTTCACCTTGGCGCCGCAGTAGGAGTAGATCGCCTCGGTCACCACGGTGACGAAATCGACGCCGTCGATCTGGCGCGAGACGATGAAGGGCGCGGGCTTGTAGTCGGGATAGGTCGTGCCGGCACCCACCGCGGTGACGAAGACGTCGCGGTCGGGCACCAGCGCGCCGTCCCATTCTCCGTCGAGGAACGGCCGCACCTCGTCGCCCGCCGCGATGCGCCGGTCGAGGATGGTCAGCGGATCACAGCGCACGATCTTGCCGCCCTCGTTGGCGTACCGGTCGCAGGCTCCGGCGCGGCCTTCCGCGATGTAGCACATGACCGGGCAGGCATCGCAGCGGATCTTGCCGCCGCGCGAGTCGTCGGGCCGTCCGGTATCGTTCATGGCCGTGCCTCCCGGATCGCCGCCAGAACGCGGTGCGGAAGCGCCGGCAGCCGGGTGATCCGCGCGCCCGAGGCATGGCGGATCGCGCCCAGAATGGCGGGGGCCGTCGGGATCAGCACATGTTCGCCCAGCCCCTTGGCGCCCATCGGTCCCGCGGGGTCAGCGACCTCGATCAGGATCGAGCGGACCTCGGGCATGTCGCCGGTCGTCGGGATCAGGTAGTCGTGCAGATTGTCGGTGCGTCCGGCCACGTATTCCGCCATCAGCGCCATGCCGAGACCTTGGGCGATGCCACCCTCGATCTGGCCCTCGGCGAGAAGCGGATTGATCGCCCGGCCGACGT
>JBNLCA010000436.1:0-2922 GCA_050303575.1 Paracoccaceae bacterium | reverse complement strand
GCCCGTCGAGGTGCCGGTGTTGGCGCAGGTGCCGATGGACAACACGCTGCGCGACCGGATGCTCGAGGAGTTCGAGAAGATCAAGGCGGGCTTCTGAGCCCGATCGGCGGCGGGGGGGCTGTCTGCCCACCGGGCGCCATGCGGCGCCTCCCCCTGAGAATATTTGAGACCAAAAGAGTGCGATGATTTCTGGACCCGGCCGAAGCCGGGATCACGTTGAGATATCGGCACGAAGGCCGATGACCGTACGACACGCGACGGCGGCCGGGTTCTCAGGGACTCCGGCCGCTTCTCTTTCGGCTCTCAAGTATTCGTAGGGCGTGAATTGGGCCACAGGCCCAGGAGAGGCAAACAGCCCCCCTGTCCGGTCGGGATCGGCCAGGCCTGCCGAAGGCGGCGCGGCGCGATCCCGAACCGCGCATCAGGGCGCGTTGGCGTCGATGATGATGCTCTCGCCGTATTCGGCCCAGTCCTGCGTCCGGATGCCGTTCCGCTCGCTGCCCTTGTAGGAGGCGAGGCCGTCGAAGCCGAAGACTGTGATCGTCCCGCCGTCCAGACCGATGACACCGGCATGGCGGGCCGCGCCGCAAAGGTCGCTGTCGGACGTGTAAGGGCCGGAACCCCAGACCGATCCGGTCCCGCTTCCGGCCGGGCAGCTGCAGGTGATCTCGGATTCCCCCTGCGGGAAATTGCCGCAGGCTGCGACCTCAGAGAGACCCTTCACCGCGATCGACTGCGAGTAGGAGCCCCAGTCCGAGGTCTTCACACCGTTCGCCTCGCTTCCCGAGTAGGACGCCTCGCCGGGCAGCACGCTGACCGCGACCGCGCCACCGTCCGCCCCGATCGCGCCGGCATGGCGCGCGGCGGTGCAGATGTCACTGTCGGCCGTATAGGGACCCGAGCCCCAGACCGAGGCACCGGAGCCGCCGGCCGGACAGGTGCACTCGTAGCTCGCGACACCCGACGGCAAACGGCCGCACGCCGGAAGGTCCGACTGCGCCGATGCGACGCCGGGCAGGAAGGCCAGACCCGCCAGCACGGGGAGGCCGAGGCGAACGTGGTATGTCATCTGTTTTTGTCCTTTCCCTTTCAAATGCTTAAAGCTACGCCCCGAAGGGCCCTCGCGTCCAGCAAATCCTGCCCTTGAGGCATCGCGCGCCGACCCCTATATTCGACCTGTTCGGGGCAACCCGGACTATGGCGATAAACGCGCCCGTAATAAGCGGATCGGACCCGGGGGCGGTACCCGGCGGCTCCACCAAACACCCTCGTTGGGGGACAATGGGGCCGAAACAGGATCGACGAACGTCTAAAGGGGATTGCTTTCGCCCGGTGAGCTACCACCGTTATCGGTGCGCAAAGTACAGTTGCCAACGACAACCGTGCTCCGGTCGCCCTTGCTGCGTAAGCAGTTCGGGTAACCGAAACTTAAGCCCAGGCGCCTAGCAGCGTTCTGGCGGGGTTCGCAGGCACCTGGCAACAGAAGCCTGCACCTTTCTCAAATTGTTGACGCGCGGTAAGGGAATCCTCCATTGTAAGGACATGGGCCTGCGTCCAATCTGGGGGTGGCTGCGCCCCTGACGTATTCGGCGCTGACCAATTTTTTGATCGACGATTTTCGGCGCACAGGCGCGCCTGGTGGGGGAAGTGATGAAGACAAGAACGAAGGGCTCAACGCCCCGTTACACGCACATATCCGGCGGACGGATCGAACGGGTGACTGACGAGATCGGGAGGGCGCGCCATGCCCGTTCCTGAAAAGGCCCGCCCGCTGCCCAGCCTGCAAATCCATCCGACCGCGCGCTGCAACCTGAGCTGCGCCCATTGCTATTCCGGTTCCGGACCGCACCGGCAGGCCGAATTGGCGCCGCAGGTCCTGGTGAAATTCCTCGGCGAGGCCGCCGGCCTTGGCTACCGTGAGCTCGAGATGACGGGCGGCGAGCCCTTCCTCTATGCCGGGCTCAGCCGGGTGCTGAAGGCGGCGCGGATCCTTGGCATGTCGACCTCGGTGGTGACGAACGGCGTCGACCTGCCGCTTGCCCGATGGGCCGCGGCGGCGCCGTTCCTGGACCGGATCACGGTCTCGATCGACGGCCGGCCCGAGGAGCATGACGCGCTGCGCGGCATGACCGGCGCCTACGACCGCACCATCGCTTCGGTGCGCCGGATCGCCGCCGACGACGTGCCGTTCGGCCTCGGCTTCACGCTGACCCGCTACAATTCCGGCAGCCTTGGCTCGGTCGTCCGGCAGGCGGCCGAACTCGGCGCCCGCTTCGTGCGGGTGATGCCGCTCGGCATCCACGGCCGTGCGGCCGAGACGATGCCCGACGACCGGCCGGACGCGATCCGCCGGTTCGAGGCGGTCATCGCCGGGCAGGAAGCCGGCAAGGCCTGGGGCGTCGAGGTCGAGTACGACATGGTCACCGCGGGCGAGCTTGCCCAGTTCCGCCGCAACTTCGTCCCGGCGCATCCGTTCTTCGGCCTCTCGCGCGCGGCACCGCGCCTAGTGGTCAAGGCCGACGGGACGATCGTGCCGATGACCTACGACGTCGACGAGGCACTCCATATCGGCAACCTCTCGGCCGGGCCGCTCCTGCGCCAGGCCGACCGCTGGCTCGACGACGGCCGGGCAAGCGCGCTCGGCACCGCGTGCGATCTGGCCTGGCATGCGCTTTCGGCCTCGCATCCGCGGGTGCCGCATGCCTGGCTCGACGAGGTCGCGGCGCGGAGCCGCCTCGTTTACCACGAGCGGCGCTACCTGAAGGTCGCGCATTCGGCGGCCTGAGCCCCCTAAGTCACCTGAAATGTGCTATGCTCCCCGCCTCCAGTGCGGGGAGCATGCCATGAAGGCCAAGCTGTGCACCGCCGCCGTCCTCCTGCTTTCCTCGCCGTCCCTGGCCCAGGACGCCGACTGTTACCTCA
>JBNLCA010000435.1:0-7600 GCA_050303575.1 Paracoccaceae bacterium | reverse complement strand
CCCCGCTCTTGGACAGCGACGCCAGGACGCCCGCGTTGAACGTGTCGCCGGCGCCGACCGTGTCGACGACTTCGACCCGCGCCGCCTCGACAAAGACCTCGCCGCTCGCCGTGACGCCGCGCGCTCCGTCCGCACCCTCGGTGATGCAGACGAGCTTCGGCCCCATTCCCAGCACCTCGCGCGCCAGCGTCACCCGGTCGCCGGGGCCGAGCAGCCAGTGCAGGTCCTCGTCAGACAGTTTGACGATGTCGGCCATAGCCATCATCCGTCCGATCCGTGCGCGGTAGGCGCCCTCGTCCTTGATGAAGCCCGGCCGGATATTCGGATCGATCATGGTGACCCGCGCACCCGCCTCGCGCTTCATCAGGGCCTCGTAGGTCGCGCCGCAGGGTTCGACCACCAGGCTGATGCCACCGAAGAACAGCGCCTTCACCTCGCGCGGCAGCGCCGGCAGGTCGGCCTGCGCCAGCATTCGGCCCGCCGTCATCTCGTCGTAGAAGGCGTAGCGTGCCTGACCGTTCGTCAGTGTCACGAAGGCCAGCGTCGTCGGCCTGTCCGATCGGTGGGCGAGGCTTTTCACCTTCGACGCGGTCAGAGCGCCTTCCAGCATCTCGCCGAACAGGTCGGTCGAAAGGCCCGAGAAGAAGGCCGTCTTCGCCCCCAGCCGACCCAGAGCAATGGCCGTGTTGAAGACCGCGCCGCCGGGATAGGGGGCGAAGGCCGCCTCGCCCGCCGCCGTCTCGCGCGGCAGCATGTCGATCAGGGCCTCACCCGAACAGAGGATCATCTTGTCGCTCCCAACAGTCGGCGGATGCATACCCGCCGCCGCGACAGGCGGCAACGGTTGACCCGCATCATGGCGGCAATCCGTGGGACGCGGGATAATATGCTTCAGGAAACGCGCCGACCGAGAGGAGGACATCATGGTCGAGAAATCGCACGTTTCGGGCTTCTGGCCCTCGCTTTACGATCCGTTCCGTCATCTGGGCGCAAAGATCGCGGACTGGGTGGCGCCGGCCTCCGAAGCGTCATCCGACGAGGGCGCCTATCGGATCGCGCTGGAACTGCCCGGTGTCGACGAGAAGGACATCGAGCTTGCCGTCGAGGGTGGCGTCGTCAGCGTCAAGGGCGAGAAGCGCAGCGAGCGCGAGGAAAAGGGCGACACCTGGTATTTTTCGGAACGGGCCTACGGCTCTTTCAGCCGCTCGTTCCGACTGCCGCCGGATGCCGACGAGGCCGGGGTGAAGGCGGATCTGAAAGACGGGGTCCTCAAGATCACCGTGCCCCGCAAGGCTGCGTCCGCCGGAACGAAAACGGTGAAGATCGGGCGCGGGTAAATGACGGAACCGGCGGGTTTCGGACGTCCCTACCGTTCGATGATCTTCGCCTCGAAGCGCGCAAGATGCGCATCGACGAAGTCCGTCTCGAGCGCGGTCAGGTCCTGCGCCCGGGCATAGATCGGCTTCGCACGGTCGTTCAGGACCGGCGCGTCCCAGCCCTCGGTAGTGGCGAAGAACGCCTCGGCCCCCGCTTCGCCATAGGTGTGCAGGTAGCCCTGCACCACCACGTCGACATAGCTCAGGAGGATCGGGTGGCGGACCGAGGGCGGGGCGGAATGTTCGGGACGGACGGCGTAGACCTCGATATCGAGCTCGCGCCCGGCGACATGGGTGACCGACGGGCCGACGGCATGGCGGGCATAAGCCCATTCGCGCTCGTCGAGTGCCGCCCAGTCGGCACCCGGAACGGCGGCGATCAGCCCGTCGATCTCGGATGTTTCTTCCGGCACGGCGGTCAGGAAGGCCAGGTCGCGCAGCCCGGTGTGACGCCAGGCCCGCCGCCAGCCGCGGATGCGCGCCGGGTAGCATTCGGAGAATGAATGCGTGCGTCGATTGACCAGGCTGCCGTAGCCGAAGAAGAACGGATCGGACATGTCGTCCATCGCTGCCGGATGGTCGCAAAAGGTGCAAGCCTCTTGCCGGGTCTCCGGCCTTCGGCTAGGCAGGTAAGGTCAGGAAGGGAGAAGCCGGGCCATGGCCCGGTGCCGAAGGAGCAACCGCCCCGGTAAACTCTCAGGCAAAAGGACCGACCTGGCCCGAAAACTCTGGAGAGAGGCCATAGTGCCCGCCGAAGGGATAACGATCTCAGGCGAAAGGACAGAGGGGGCATCGGAGCGCGGGCTTTGCCCGTTTGAGCGATGCCCGGCGATTCCGACATGCCGGCAGAAGCGGAGAGGCGCATGACGGACGCCGAGACCCTGAAGCGGACGCCGCTTTTCGGCCTGCACCAGCGGCTGGGTGCCAAGATGGTGCCCTTCGCCGGATGGGAGATGCCGGTCCAGTATCCGCTGGGCGTGATGAAGGAGCATCTTCACACCCGAACCGCCGCCGGCCTTTTCGATGTCAGCCACATGGGGCAGATCATCCTGCGCCCGCGCTCGGGCCGGATCGAGGATGCCGCGATGGCGCTTGAGCGGCTGGTGCCGGTCGATATCGCCGGGCTGAAGCCGGGCCGCCAGCGCTACGCCCTCTTTACCGACGAGAACGGCGGCATTCTCGACGATCTGATGGTGGCGAACCGGGGCGATCACCTGTTCGTCGTGGTCAATGCCGCCTGCGCTGATGCCGACGAGGCGCATCTTGGGGCGCATCTCTCGGACGCCTGCGAGATCGAGCGGCTGGACCGCGCGCTCCTGGCGTTGCAGGGGCCGGCGGCCGAGGATGTGCTGGCCGGCTTCGCACATGGCACGGCCGGCATGAAGTTCATGGACGTCGGCATCTTCCACGCCGGCGACACCGAGCTCTGGGTCTCGCGCTCTGGCTATACGGGCGAGGACGGCTACGAGATTTCCGTGGCGCCCGACAAGGCGCTGGGCTTCGCCGGAGCGCTTCTCGCGCGGCCCGAGGTCGAGGCGATCGGCCTTGGCGCACGCGATTCGCTCAGGCTCGAGGCCGGGCTCTGCCTTTACGGGTCAGACATCGACCGGACGACCACGCCGGTCGAGGCCGACCTCGGCTGGGCGATCCAGAAGGTCCGCCGTCGGGGCGGCTCCCGCGCGGGCGGCTTTCCCGGGGCGGAACGGATCCTCGAGGAAATGGAAACCGGCCCGAGGCGGCGGCGCATTGGCCTGCTGCCGGACGGCAAGGCACCGATGCGGGCGCCGGCCGATCTTTATGACGACGGCGTCGCGGGCAATGCGGTCGGCCATGTCACATCGGGCGGGTTCGGCCCCTCGGTCGGCGTGCCGATCTCGATGGGATATGTGCCGACCGATCTTGCCGTTCCGGGCACGCCGCTCTGGGGCGAGGTCCGGGGCAAGCGCCTGCCGGCCACCGTCGCCGACCTTCCGTTCCGGCCCAGCACCTACAAGCGTTGAGAGGACTGACATGAAATTCACCGAAGAGCATGAATGGCTGAAGCCCGAGGGCGATGTGGTCATTGTCGGCATCACCAGGCACGCGGCCGAGCAGCTGGGCGACATCGTATTCGTCGAACTGCCCGAGGCGAGGAAGACCGTCTCGAAGGGAGACGAGGTCGTGGTGATCGAAAGCGTCAAGGCGGCTTCGGACATCCTCGCCCCGCTCGACGGCGAGATCATCGAGGTGAACCCCGCGCTCGCCGACAACCCCGCGCTCGTCAACGAGGACGCGATGGGCGCCGCCTGGTTCTTCAAGATGAAGCCCGCGAACATGGCCGACGTGGACGGCTACATGGACGCGGCCGCCTACGACGCGATGATCGGTTGAGGCGTCCGGTGTGATGCACGACAACCCCCGCGCGGCGCAAAGGACTTCGAAGATCTTCCCGAGACTCTTCGAGAGGTCCGGCCCTCGCGCGGGCCGCGCGGTCTTTCAATGAGAGTGCCCCGATGAGTTTCGCCCCCACTGCCTACAACACCTATGATTTCGCCAACCGCCGGCACATCGGCCCATCGCCGTCCGAGATGGAGGAGATGCTGAAGGTGCTGGGTGTTTCGTCGCTGGACGCGCTGATCGACGAGACGGTGCCCAAGTCGATCCGGCAGGACAAGCCGCTGACCTGGGCGCCGCTCACCGAGCACGAGCTTCTGGACCGGATGCGCGACGTGGCGAAGAAGAACCGGGTTATGACCTCGCTCATCGGGCAGGGTTACTACGGCACGGTCACGCCGCCCGCGATCCAGCGGAACATCTTCGAGAACCCGGCCTGGTACACGGCCTACACGCCCTACCAGCCCGAGATCGCGCAGGGCCGGCTCGAGGCGCTTCTGAACTATCAGACGATGGTGGCGGATCTCACCGGCCTGCCGGTCGCAAATGCCTCGCTGCTGGACGAGGCGACCGCCGCGGCCGAGGCGATGGCGATGGCCGAACGGGTCGCAAAGTCGAAGGCGCGTGGCTTCTTCGTCGACCGCGGCTGCCATCCGCAGACCATCGCGGTGATCGAGACGCGGGCGCGGCCCCTGGGGATCGAGGTGACGGTCGGCGCGCCCGAGGAGATGGACGCCGGCGCCGTCTTCGGTGCGATCTTCCAGTATCCCGGCACCTACGGACACGTCCGCGATTTCACCGCCGAGATCGAGGCGCTGCATGCCGCAGGGGCGGTGGCCGTGATGGCGACCGACCTCCTGGCGCTGTGCCTCTTGAAGGAACCAGGCGCCATGGGCGCCGACATCGCCGTCGGCTCGGCGCAGCGTTTCGGCGTGCCGATGGGCTACGGCGGGCCGCACGCCGCCTTCATGTCCTGCAAGGACGAGATGAAGCGCTCCATGCCGGGGCGGCTGGTCGGAGTCTCCGTCGATTCGCGCGGCAACAAGGCGTACCGGCTCAGCCTTCAGACCCGCGAGCAGCATATCCGCCGCGAGAAGGCCACCTCGAACGTCTGCACCGCGCAGGCGCTTCTCGCCGTCATGGCCTCGTTCTACGCAGTTTTCCATGGCCCGGTTGGTCTGCGCTCGATCGCCGAGCGGGTGCATTTCCTGACGGTGCGGCTGGCCAAGGCGCTGAAGATGGCCGGGGCGATGGTCGCGCCCGAGGCATTCTTCGACACGATCACCGTCGAGGTCGGCGTCGGCCAGGCCGGCATCCTTGCCGCCGCTCGCGCCGAGGGGCTGAACTTCCGCAAGATCGGCAACGACCGCGTCGGCATCTCGCTCGACGAGACGTCCGACGAATACGTGCTCCAGCGCGTGCTGCGCGCCTTCGGCATCCATGTCGCGCCGCCCCATCGCGCCGACCTTGGCGTGCCCGAGGGGATGCTGCGGACAACGGACTACCTGACGCATCCTGTCTTCCACATGAACCGCGCCGAGTCCGAGATGATGCGCTATATGCGCCGCCTCGCCGACCGCGACCTGGCGCTCGACCGGGCGATGATCCCCCTCGGGTCCTGCACGATGAAGCTGAACGCGGCGGCCGAGATGATGCCGCTCAGCTGGCCCGAGTTCGCCTTCCTGCACCCGTTCGCGCCGGTCGACCAGACCGCGGGCTATGGCGAGGTCATCGAGGATCTCTCGGCGAAGCTGTGCGAGATCACCGGCTACGACGCCTTCTCGATGCAGCCCAACTCCGGTGCACAGGGCGAGTATGCGGGTCTTCTGACCATTGCCGCCTATCACCGGGCGCGGGGGGATACCCAGCGCGACATCTGCATCATCCCGGTCTCGGCCCATGGCACCAACCCCGCCTCGGCGCAGATGGCGGGGATGAAGGTGGTTGTGGTGAAGTCGGCGCCCAACGGCGACATCGACCTCGACGATTTCCGCGCCAGGGCCGAGGCGGCGGGCGACCGGCTCGCGGCAGTGATGATCACCTATCCCTCGACCCACGGCGTCTTCGAGGAGACCGTGCGCGAGGTCTGCGAGATCACCCACGGATATGGCGGGCAGGTCTATCTCGACGGGGCCAACATGAACGCGATGGTGGGCCTCGCGAAGCCGGGCGAGATCGGCTCGGACGTCAGCCACCTGAACCTGCACAAGACCTTCGCCATTCCGCATGGCGGCGGCGGGCCGGGCATGGGGCCGATCGGGGTGAAGGCGCATCTCGCGCCCTACCTTCCGGGCCATCCCGAGACGGGCGGCAACGAGGGGCCAGTCAGCGCCGCGCCCTACGGGTCGGCCTCGATCCTGCTCATCAGTTGGGCCTATTGCCTGATGATGGGCGGACCGGGCCTGACCCAGGCGACGCGGGTGGCGATCCTGAACGCAAACTATATCGCGGCGCGGCTGCGCGGGGCCTACGATGTCCTCTTCATGGGCAACCGGGGGCGCGTCGCGCACGAATGCATCCTCGACACCCGGCCCTTTGCCGAGCACGGCGTGACGGTCGAGGATATCGCCAAGCGCCTCATCGACAACGGCTTCCACGCACCGACCATGTCCTGGCCGGTGGCCGGGACGCTGATGGTCGAGCCGACGGAATCGGAGACCAAGGCCGAGATCGACCGCTTCATCACCGCGCTCCTTGCCATCCGCGACGAGATCAGCGAGGTCGCCGACGGGCGGATCACGGCCGAGGCCAGCCCGCTCCGCCACGCGCCCCACACGGTCGAGGACCTGGTCGCCGACTGGGACCGGCCCTACAGCCGCGAACAGGGCTGCTTCCCGCCAGGCGCCTTCCGCGTCGACAAGTACTGGCCGCCAGTGGGCCGGGTCGACAACGTCTATGGCGACCGGCACCTGATCTGCACCTGCCCGCCGCTCGAGAGCTACCAGGAGGCGGCCGAGTGAGGGTGCTTGCGCTGCTCCTCGCCCTTGCGGGCGGGGCGGCAGCACAAGAGGTCGACCCGGCCGCATTCCCGCCCGAGGTGCGCGCCGGATGGGAGGCGTTCCGCGACAAGACCGGTCACCGGGCCTTCGCCTGGAACGGTGCGGATGCCTGGGGCTATTCCTACGAGGCGCAGGGCTGGGACAGCGCGGCCGAACTGGCGGTCGGCGCCTGTGACCAGCGCCGGGGCGCGCTGCGCTTCTTCGGGGCGGGCGGACCGACCTGCCAGCCGGTGGCGATCCTGGGCCCCGAAGACGTCACCCCTTGATTTGCGCCGCGCGCCTAATATATTCGGTTTGGTGAATATATAGGGAGGCCGACATGGCCGAGGGCGTAAAGATGATCTGCCTGGACTGCGGCCAGGCCAACCGGGTGCCTGCTGACAGGCTGGACGCGAAGCCGATCTGCGGGACCTGCGGCAAGGCGCTGGTCGACGGAAAGCCGCACGAGGTAGGCTTCACGCAGATGGAGAAGGTCATCGGCAAGGACGACCTGCCCGTGGTGGTGGACTTCTGGGCGCCCTGGTGCGGGCCCTGCCGGATGATGGCCCCGGCCTATGCGCAGGCGGCCGAGATGCTGAAAGGCAAGGTCCGGTTCCTGAAAGTGAACACCCAGGAGTTTCCCGAAGCGGCGACAGCCTACCGGATCCAGGGCATCCCGGCGCTGATCCTCTTCAAGGGCGGCCGCGAGGCGGGGCGGCTGGTCGGCGCGCGGCCAGCCGGTGACATCGCCGCGTTCGCGCGGCAAGGGCTGACGCAATCGGCGTAACCCATCCCCCGCGCTTGACAAGCCGCGGGGGATCGCCCAAATAGCCCGCCGTTGGGGTCGTAGCTCAGTTGGGAGAGCGCGTCGTT
>JBNLCA010000434.1:0-7358 GCA_050303575.1 Paracoccaceae bacterium | reverse complement strand
GCGATCCGGCACAGCCACGCGCTGATGGAATGACGCCGGCCCCGGCGCTCAGATCAGCACGATGTCGCTCGCGATACCGTCGAGCGTGGTGAGGTTGTCGAACCAGATCTCGATCCCCGGCGCGAAGACCAGCTTGGCGACTCCGTTGTCTATCACACCGTAGGTTTCAACGATCTCCTCTGCCGTCAGGCCGCCGCCCCAGATCGACGCCTCGAGGAAGAGCTTGTCCTCGCCCGGCGTGTAGTCGGCGAACCGGTCGCGATTGCCGTCCGCGGTGAAGATGAACCAGTCGGGCCCGTCACCGCCGACAAGGTAGTCGAACCCCGCGTCGCCGCGCAGCCGGTCGGCGCCCGGCCCGCCGGTCAGCGTGTCGTTGCCGTCGCCGCCGTAAAGCCTGTCGTTTCCGCCATTGCCGATCAGCCGGTCGTTGCCGGAATCTCCGAAGAGCGAGCTCGCGTCATGGCCGTCGAGGAACGTGTCGTCGCCGCCCCCGCCGAACATCACGTTCGCCCCCGGCCCGCCCAGGAGCGTGTCGTTGCCGTCGTCGCCCATCAGCCGGTCGTTGCCGTCGTCGCCGATCAGCCGGTCGTTGCCGCTACCGCCCGAGAGGACGTCGTTGCCCGACCCGCCCGAGACCGTGTCGTTGCCGTTCGAGCCCAGCAGGACGTCGTCGCCGCCGCGGCCCATGATGAAGTCGTTGCCGATATGGCCGTTGATGACATTCGCCAGCTCGTCGCCGCGCAGGTCGTCGGCATACATCGTGCCGCGCAGGTTCTCGATCGAGACGTAGCTGTCGCCATAAGCCGACGATGTATTGCGCTGCGGCTGGAGGAGATCGGCCACCACCTTCTCGGGCGCCGGTAGGTAGTCGGCGGTATCGCTTCCCGCGCCGCCGTCGAGCGTGTCGGCCCCGGTGCCGCCGGCCAGCCAATCGTCGCCGTTTCCGCCCTGAAGCACGTCTGCCCGCCAGGTGCCAACAAGCGTGTCGACACCACCGGTCCCGGCGAAGATGGTCGGCGGCGCGCCGGTCGCGCTTTCAAAGAGCCACAGGCCCGGCCGGCCGGTATTGCCGACGTCGATCTCGAGGTCGAGCTCGGCCGCCTCGCTTCCCGACGGGGCGATCTCGGTAATCGGTCCGCTGGTCGACAGGCGATAGCCGATGATGGCGGGAGTGCCGCCCAGTCCGCCGAACCCGCCCTCCAGATCGCCCGACACCTAGTTGATGTCGCCGTAGCGGTAGACCACGTCGAACGTCCCGTCGCCGCGGTCCAGCAGCTGGACCTGGAAGGTGTTCGTCAGGCTCGCGTTGCGCCGGTAGAAGCCGACCGACACCCAGGTGATCGTCACGACGTCGTTCACCGGATCGACGTCGACATAGATGGTACCCGACTCCGGCCCCTCGCCGTCGAGCCGTGTGTCGACGTCGGCCATGAACACGGCGAGGAACGGGATGCCGAGCGCCGAGGGATCGGACGGCAGCGCGCCGATCCCGGCCGAGAAACTGATCGAGCCGTTCGTGTTGATGAAGACCTCGTCGGCGGCGTAGGTCACGCCGTCGATAACGATGCCGTTCTCGAACACCGCAGACAGGTCGACCTGGTGGCTGCCGTCGTCGTCATGCGGCAGCGCGATCTCGCCATAACCCAGTGCACCGCCAAGCCCGGAGACCGGCGCCCCGGTGCCCAGCACATCCGATGCGGACATGTCACCCTTACCTTTCCTCTGACGCCAGTCTGCCGCCCGCAAGTGGAGGCGCCCTTAACCAACCCGCGCGGACCGCCCGCAAAGTCGCTAAAATCCGACCGGCCTCAGGCGATGATCAGGATATCGTCCGCCAGGCCGGTCAGCGTTCCGGCGCCGGCCAGCGTGATCGTGTTGCCCGAGCCGAAATCCAGAACCACGTCCGACCCGACCACCGATCCGTAGGTCGAGACGACGGTCGCGGCATCCGTCTCGCCGCCGGTCAGCGCCTGGTCGATGAAGATCCTGTCTGTCCCGGCCTCGTAATCGCCGACCGCGTCTTCTCCCCCGCCAGCGCGGAAGATGAAGATGTCGGCGCCCTGGCCGCCGATCAGGTAGTCGTTGCCGGCATCGCCGGAGAGACGGTCGGCGCCGGTGCCGCCGTTCAGGATGTCGTTGCCGTTGCCGCCGAGCAGGAGATCGTTGCCGCCGCTGGCGATGATCCGGTCGGTGCCGTCGCCGCCATAGATCGTGCTCGCCCCGCCGCCGTCGTAGAACGTGTCGTTACCGCGACCGCCGATCATCGAGTTCGACCCCGACGTGTCCGAGATCGAATCGTCGCCGTCGCCGCCGACAAGCCGGTCATTGCCGTCGTTGCCCGAGATGCGGTCGTTGCCGTCACCGCCCGAAACGGTGTCGTCGCCGTCACCGCCCGACAGTGTATCGCCACCTGCGCCGCCGATCAGGATGTCGTTGCCACCGCGCCCCATGATGAAGTCGTTGCCGAGCGAGCCGTTGATCAGGTTGGCCTGGCCGCTGCCGCGCAGGTCGTCACCCAGGGTCGAGCCGCGCAGCGCCTCGATCCCGGCGTAGCTGTCGCCGGCCGCGTCGCCGCTGTTGCTTCCCAGGTTCAGTAGGTCGACCGTCACCGCGCCCGCGGCGTGGACATAGTCGGCCGTGTCGAACCCCGCGCCGCCTTGCAGGACATCCGCCCCCGCGCCGCCCTCGAGCATGTTGTCGGCGCTGTTGCCGATCAGCGTGTCGTCGCCCGAGCCGCCGATGGCGTTCTCGATCACCGTGCCGCGCGCGATGATCATGTTGCCCGTCAGGCCCGCGACGTCTGACACCGCCTCGGGGTTGAGGTTGATCAGCTGCGCCGCCGTCACCGGGCCGAGGTCGATCGTGTCGATGCCGCCCTAGTCGGTGATGGTGAAGGCCACCGGGTTACCCTGGTAGATCGACGGATCGGCCGCCACCTCGCCGAACATCTGAGCGAAGAGGTCGCCGAGATAGCCGCCCGCGTTCGAGTTCGCGCCGTAGGTCGTGTCGCCCGCGCGCGTGGACGTCGGTGTGCCGTAGATCTGCTGGATCGCGATCAGATCGGCGATCATCGCGGTTGCCGTGTAGGCGAAGCTCGCACTCACCGTCGTGTTCTCGGTCTGGCTGAAATAGCTCATGACCGACATCTGCCAGCTGTCGTTGTCGTACAGCGCATTGGTCGGATAGCTGGCACTGCCGTTGTAGTTGCCGGCATGGCCCAGTCCCAGCGCATGGCCGATCTCGTGCACGTAGGTCTGGAACCAGTAGCTGTCGAGCGTCTGGGGCGAGGCCAGCCAGTTGGACGCGATGTTGACGTAGCTGTGCTGGATCACGCCGCCGGAATGGACCGAGCCCGCGTAGGCGCCCGAATCGCTGTCGTCGAAGATGATGTCGGCGCGTCCCTCGACCACGCTCATGGTGTAGGTGCCGCCGGACGATCCGGGATAGGAAGCCGCCTCGATATAGTAGGTGCCCGAGGTCGTGGGCGTGAAGGTCAGCGTCGAATCGAGGATGAAGCCGGGATTGATGTCGTCGGCGATGGCGACGAGCTGACCGGACGAATCGTAGATGCGCAGGTAGCTGTCGTCGAGTTCGCCCGCCTGCCCGTCGCCCTGCAGGGTGATGACGTAGCTCTGCCCCGCGGTCAGCGTCACCGCGACCGAATCGCGATCGCTCGATGTGGAAATCGTGCCGTGGAATTCCTCACCCACGTCCATCGTTGTAATCGTCAGCATCCCGGAAAGGGCATCGACCAGTTCGTTCACGACCGGAAGGTCCGTCGGCGGGGTGAAGACTTCGAACTGTATTCCCGTGGCGTCGGTCCAGGATTCGAGCGCCGCGATGGCCAGCGCCTGGGACGCGGCGGGCAGGCGCGAGATATCGACGCCCAGCGTGTCGCCCGGACCGGCGTCGAAGGCGCGCGGAATGGTGCCGACCGAGGCCCAGTAACCCGAGACTAGCTGCGTCGCGATCTGGTCGAGTGTGTAGGTCGCGCGCGCAACGTCGCCGCCACCGCCTTCGCCCGACGGCGGAATGAGATGTGTGTCGAGCGCCGCCATCTTGTCGTCCGGCCGCAGTGCAGCGCAAATGAAGCACATGTCCGTCCAGATCTCCCGACCCAATGTCGAGGACACGATGGCATGAACGAGTTGCAGGAAGGTTGCGGACTAGTGGTAGCACCCAGCCGAACGCATAGGAAACATCTACAAATTGAACAAAGTTTGCCTGCCACTGGAAAGCGACCCTCTCTTACGTGGATGGCCCAGCCGGAAGGAAAACCCGGAATGCCCTGCCCCCCGGCCGCAACGCCCAAACGCTTCATGAAATAGGTGTGTAAGCAGTCTACCCGATCGACGCAGGCCCTTCAGATGCGAAGAATTTTGAGAGATTGTTAAACATAAGCCAATCATCTTGCGATGAAGTCAGTCACAAGGCGGGTTTACTCCATGAATCAAGTTAGCAAGCTTCCCGACGGACATATTGTCCGGTCCAACTCCTCTGGAACCCGTGACGTCGGTGAGTTCCTTGGCCTTCTGTCTGAACATGCACGCCTCGAGGCAAAGCTTACGAAGTTCGAGCTGGACAGACTTCTGTGGATTGCTGAAATGTCTAAATCGAAAGGATTTCTAGGTACCGACTTGCCGTGTCAGGTTGTGCCTGGCCCACAGGGGCCGAACAGGAACCACTCCCTTCGCGAAGCCCGATTGGTTGGAAGAACGGCAAGACAACTCGCCGACGAGTGTGGTGCATGGCCTGCCACCGCTGTCGCGCTTGTGCAACGTTCTGACGATCTAGTGTCCCTCCAACAGATCAACAACCAGATAGAACAAGCGCGTATAGAACTGTCCAACATTGAACAGACGATCATGTATGAGGAGCCGGCTACAGTTGCAGATGTTGCAGGTATGCTTAGATTCCTGTCCTTGATCCTACGAACCAGCTGCGACTTGGAAGTGGATTACGTAGCGATCAAGCTAGACGAGTGCTGCCATACTCTAGAGCGAAAAACTATCGGTGGATGTTCAGACGGGATCCATGCCAGGGACTGAAGGTTGCCTGCGAAGTCGGTGGAGTCCCCTTCCTGAGCCATCCGGCTTCAGCACAAACGCCATCTGTTCCTCAGTGATCTTCGACCTATTCAAGGAACATGTGCGAGTTCCTTGGAGCGCTCCACTGTTTCTAGGCGTTCGGCGAGGCATCCTACTCGCTCCCCGGAGCGCCGAAGCGAAAGCAGGATGACCTGCTACCCGGATTGTCTTCGATCAGAAGTTAAGTCTGTTCCGGGTTTGGTCCTTCTCTGACCGATTGAAGTATTCCCGCGGGTTGAGCCCGTCGAGGCTCGTGTGCGGGCGGTGATGGTTGTAGTCGTCGCGCCACGCCGCGATCAATTGGCGGGCATGGCGCAGACCAACGAAGAGGTACTCGTTCAGGCATTCGTCGCGAAGCCGGCCGTTGAAGCTTTCCACGAAGCCGTTTTGCATCGGCTTGCCCGGCGCGATGTATTGCCACTCGACATGGCGCTCCTCCTGCCACTTAAGGATCGCACTCGAGGTAAGCTCCGTGCCGTTGTCGCCGACCACCATGCAGAGGTATCCGCGGCTCTCGGCGATCCGGTCCAGTTCGCGCGCCACCCTGACGCCGGAGATGGAAGTATCAACGACCGTGGCCAGGCATTCCCGGCTGAAGTCGTCGATGACGCACAGCACGCGGAACCGGCGTCCGCAGGACAGTGCGTCGGACACGAAGTCGAGGCTCAAGCGCTGGTTCGGACCTTGCGGGATCGCCATCGGCGCCCGCGTCCCAAGCGCCCGTTTCCGGCCACCGCGCTTGCGCACGGTCAGCCGTTCCTCGCGGTAGAGGCGATAGAGCTTCTTCCAGTTGACCTCCCAGCCTTCCCGCTGGAGCAGGATGTGCAGGCGCAGGTATCCGAACCGCCGCCGCTCGGACGACAGCTCGCGCAGGCGTCGTCGCAACGCCGCGCCGTCGCCCCGCGTCGAGCGATACCGGTAGACGCGCGGATCGATCCCGACGAGCCGGCAGGCGCGCCTCTGGGAATAGCCCTTCTCGGAGAAGGCCCAGTTCACGGCAGATCTCCTCGAACCGGGCCTCAGAAGTTTTTTCCGAGCATCTCGCGCAGCGTCGACACGTCCAGCATCGACTCCGCCAGAAGCTTCTTCAGCTTGGCGTTCTCCTCCTCCAACGCCTTCAGCCGCCTTGCATCCGAAACTTCCATGCCGCCATACTTCGAGCGCCACTTGTAAAACGTCGGTTCGCTCACGCCGTGCTTCCGGCAGAGCTCCGCCGCGCTCAGCCCGGCCTGGTGCTCCTTCAGAACGCCGATGATCTGCTCTTCGCTGAAGCTGCTGCGCTTCATCTTCCGTCTCCTATGTCGAGGAACAGACTAACCTCAGAATGGGGAGGTTTCAGGGGAGCAGGTCACAGAGCGGTGCCAGCACGATGGCTCCGTATCGCAGCGCCGCCCGCATCAATGCGCTTGTGACGATCCCGGTGATCCTGAAGAAAACTGCTTCGGGAACGGAAGGTGCGCACCAGCGAAACTTCTGAGCCCTGCCAGCCGCGGTCGTTGCGTCGACGATGACCGGCCGAAGATCTACGTCTCGGAACGGTTCGCCAGTCGCGTGCTCGGCGATGCGGGGCCTCCGGCAACCGGATTACTGTCGTCTAGGCTGACTGACGATCAACCTTGAACAATGCGACTATCCCATAGGTTGAGCTGCACCTCTGCATTCTGTGTACGAACGTCGCTTCAACATCAAGATGAAGTGGCCAGAAGGCAGGAGGTCGCAGCAATTTTGTAGGTTGCGTTTACGGTCTTTTAAGGAAGGTAGCTCAAGCATGATGATGAACCGAAGATGAATGGCGGGACGCCCACGATGTTCAGAACAGAAAAAGACCTCGACAACCTGGAGGCTCAGCTTCGGGAAAGTATCAGGCAAACGGAGCGCATGGGGTTCCTCGCGACAGCCGACGCCATGAAGGCCGTTCTCGGTGAACTGGTGAAGGCCAACCAGGGGCCTACGACCTCCACTCAGTCACGTTAACCAACCGGTAACCAAGAAGGCGGGCGCTCCCCCCAGAGTTGTCAAATTGGCGCCCGAATCGACCCTCACCAAGGAAGCAACAAGAAACGGCTGCCAAGGAAGGGACGATTGCGGGAATGGATACCGGGGTAACGATTGCAAATGTACTTATCAGCCTGTCAGCGTACGCGAAGAGCCGCGGGCTGCACGAGCTTGAGAAACTGATCACCAATGCCGCAACGGCGGCGTTGCTCGAGGTGCCCGACGCCGTCGACGTTCCGGAGCTCAAGCAACTTGCCGGCGTCACCTCATCTCGGC
>JBNLCA010000433.1:0-4823 GCA_050303575.1 Paracoccaceae bacterium | reverse complement strand
AACTGCGTTCGGTCGGACGAGGGGAAGAACTCCTTCTTGACGCCGCCGAAGACGACGACCGACCCGGCCAGCACCGCGAAAAGCAGGACGAGAAAAGGAATGCGGATCTTCATGAGCGTAGTGAGAATCCGGCCGTAGATCTGCTGCACCCTACCTTCCGGCGCGTCCTCGGCCGGTCCTCGACCCGACGGCAGGAACCAGGCGCACAGCGTCGGAGTGACGGTCATGGCGAGGAACCATGAGCCGAGAAGCAGGATGATGATCACCTGGCTGAGCGAGCGGGTATATTCCCCCGTCGCCCCGATCGAGAGCATCATCGGCAGGAACGCGAGGATCGTTGTGAGCGACGAGGTGAGGAGCGGCAGCGCCAGCGTCCGGCCCGCCGCGATGGCCGCATCCATCCGCGCCATGCCGTGGTCAAGCCGCGTACGGATGTCCTCGGCAACCACGATACCGTTGTCGACAAGCAGGCCGAGCGCGATGATCATCGCGGCGATGGAGATGCGTTGCAGCTCGATCCCGGCCATGCGCATGACGATGATCGCCAGCAGCATCGTCAGCGGCACGAAGGCCCCGACGATGAGGCCGGTGCGGAGGCCGAGGAATGCCATCACCACGATCAGCACTATGCCGAGGGTCTGGTAGACGTTGACCACCGCGCCGTTCACCGCGGTCTCGATCAGGTCGGGCTGGTAGGTCGCGTAGTCGATGACATAGCCGACCGGCAGCGCGTTTTCGAAGCTGTCCAGGCGATCGGTCAACCGCTCGCCAAACGCCACCGCGTTGACGCCCTCGACGATCGAGACCGACAGGACGACCGCCTCGTGCCCGTTGTGGAAGACCGGCTTCACCGGCGGGTCGGCGTAGAGGCGCCGGATGTCGGCGACGTCGCCGAGCCGCAGGATCTCGCCTGTCTGGGGAACCGAGAAGGGCAGTTCGCGAATCTCGTCGACGCTCTCGAAATTGCCGGAAGGCTCGATCACGACATTCACGCCGCTTGCGTCGATGGTGCCGCCGGGCATGACGATGTTCTGCTTGCGGAGCGTGTCGACCAGCACGGCAGGGCTGAGGCCCAGTTCGGCCAGCTGCGCGTTCTTCAGGTCGAGGAAGACGCGCTCGGACTGGATGCCGAACAGCTCGATCTTCTTGATTCCGTCGAGGCCGTAGAGTGTGTCACGCAGGGTCTTCGCCACTTCGGCGGTCTCTGCCAGCGTGAAGCCATCGGCCCAGATGGCGACGGTGGCGATGGCGGTGAGCCCGACCTCGTCATTGACAAAGGGGCCCCGGGTGCCCTCGGGCAGGTCGGGCGCGAGGTCCGACATCCGGTCGCGCAGGCGCTGGAAGATCGGTTGCAGGTCGTCGTACTCGTCGCCGAGGGAAACCTTGACGATGGAGACGCCGGTCTTCGAGTCCGAACGGATTTCGCTGACCTCGGGGATCTCGCGTGTCGCCTGTTCGATGGGGCGGGTCAGGAGGTCCTCGACCCGGGCCGGAGACATGCCGGGGAAGACCGCGGTGACCACAACTTCGCGGATGCGGATCGCCGGGTCTTCCTGCCGCGGATAGTCGAGATAGATCAGGACGCCCATCGAGACGATCGCGAGGATCATGACGATGGTCAGGCGCGAGTTTTTCAGCGCGAAGGCGGTGAGGTTCCCCATGATCACTCCTCCAGCAGGCGGACGGGCTGGCCATCCACCAGGAAGGAGACGCCGGCCGATGCGACGACCTCGCCCGGCTCAAGCCCATCGGTGACGATGACGAGGTTGTCGCGCACTCCGGCGATCCGGACGGGAACCTGGTGGACGACACCTTCTGCCGGATCGAAGCGGAAGACCGAGCCGGCGAAGTTGCCCTCAGCCGGAGCGATGGCGTTGAGCGGGACGAAGTAGCCCTCGGTGCCGACCGCGGCATCAGCGCGCGTGGCGACGGTCACGGTCATGCCCGGGCGTAGCCCCTCGACGGGCGCGGCAAGGCTTGCCTTGACGGTAAAGGCATTGCCGGTCGTCGCGGCGGCCTCGATCTCGGTGATGCGGGCACGGGCATGGATGCCGGGCAGCGCCGCGAAGGTCAGATCGACCTCCTGCCCCGAAGCTATTCGGCCGATGCCGACCTCGGGGACCGAGAAGCTGGCGACCAGTCCGGCGTTCGAGTTGAGATCGACGATGGGCTGGCCCGGTGCGATTTCTTCGAATGCGTCGACATGGCGCGAGGCGATCTCGCCGGCGTAGGGCGCGGTGAGGACAGCGTTTGCAAGGTTCCGCTCGGCCAGCGCGACCCGTGACCGGGCGTAGCCCACCGCGCTTTCCGCAGTCTGCACGGCGGCGCGCTGCTTCTCGATCGCCGCTTCGGCGATCCAAGCCTTCTCGAAAAGCTGCTCGCTTCGGGCAAGCTCGGCCTGTTTCGCCTCGAGGTCAGCCGTAAGCCGGTCAAGCTCGTTCTGTGCCCCGGCGATCTCGAGCTCGAACGGTTCGGGATCGAGCTTGGCGATCACCTCACCCGCCTCGACCGACATGCCGGGACCGACCGGAATCTCGATCACGCTGCCGGGGACCGAGAAGCTCAGCGCGGCGCTTTCGGCCGGCTCCATCACGCCGGTGAACTGTCGCGCCATCGTGCCAGCGACTTCGGACACCGTGAAGCTGCGGATGGGCCGGGGCGGGATGTCCCGGGCGACCTCTTCCTCCTTGCAGCCGGTAAGGATGGCGGCCACCGCCACCAGCGTCAGGACCGTTCGGCCATATCCGTTGTGCATCGCTGTCTCCCTCGCGCTGTCCCGCCCCACGCGGCGACGTGGCGGGACCATGCTGCGAATCGTGCTGCGACCGGATGCGGAATGGACGGATTTCCCGGGATTTTGCCCCGCCCGCCGTTCGTGCTGCACGAAATGCAGGGCTTGGGCGGCCTGAAGCTCAGTTCTGAGGTGCCAGATCCCGCAACGCGCCAGAGTAGCTGCGGGACACCGGCAGCGTGTGGCCGGTCACCAGGTGAAGCTCGCCCCCGCCCTCGCGCCTCTGCACGTCGCGGATCGCGGTGCGCCGCACCCAGTGAGAGCGGTGGACCTGCTGCCCGCCCAGCATCTCGCACAGCGCCACGGCATCGGCGAAGCGCATCAGGACCAGGTCCTCGCCTTTGTCGGTGATGACGCGGACATAGTGCCGCTCGGCCGAGAGCGCGACAATCTCGCCGCGCTTGTCTAACGGAAGCTTGGCAAGCAGGACCGCCTCGTGCAGCGCCTCTCCGCCGTCGCCCGGCTGAGCACTTGGGTCCGGTTCGGCGTTCGCCGTTCCCGAAAGGCGCGCCTGCCACCAGCTGTAGTTCAGCCCCATCCACATCACCGTGGATATCACGGCGAAGCCGAGCAGAACGAAGGGATACCTTGTGGCAAGATCAGCAAGGAATTCGCTGCGGCTGGCATCGGCCGGGAGCTCGCGCGGCAGGACGCCGGCAAGCCAGCTTGCGACCGGCGCAATCATCGACGCCGGAACCGCGGCGAGCACACATCCCAACAGCGCGGCGGACCGCATCGAGAGCCTTTTCCACCCCGCACGCATGAATGTGACCGCGAAGAGCGTCTGGAGCGGATAGGTTGCAAGCACCAGTATCAGGGAATGGACCAGCACACGGACGAGGTCCTGATCTTCCGTCCCGATCCGGCCCATATCACGGAACACGGCCACCATGATGACCGCGACAAGGCCTGCCGCCAGATGATGCAGCCAGACGTTTCCAATCATTCACCCGTCCCCAGCTCGCGCCCAAGCATACCTCAGAGAAACCGTGGCTGAAACGGGTTTGATGCGCAAAGCCTCAGGCCGGATTGGCGGTCTGCCAAACGATGCGGTCGCTTCGCCGGCGGCCGAACTCAAGCCCACGCGCCACCGGACCACAGGGTAGACCTGCGGTCGCCTGAAAAAGCACTAGCCCTGCACGGGCGTCAGAGCCTGCCATTTCCTTCGGTAGGCCGATGCGGACATGCCCACGCGTTTTCGGAAAGCCGAGCGGAAACTTGACGGCTCGGAATATCCAACCTCTGCGGCGATCTCGTCGATGGGCGCAGTGCTTGTTTCAAGAAGTTGCTTGGCTTCCTCGATCCTGAGCGTCTGGATGTAATCACCCGGCGCCTGGCCCGTCACTTTCTTGAAACGGCGATGGAACCCGCGCTCGGTCATGCCGCTTCGCTCAGCCATGGTCGCGACAGGGCTGGGCGTGTCGTAATGCTGTGCCGCCCAGACCTGTGCCTCGGAGATCAGCTGGTCTTCGTGCTGGCGTCCGGAGGTCAGCGACGCATAGCTCAATTGCCCGTTGAGATGCGGGTCGATCAGGTAGATCTTGGCGATCCGGCGAGCTTCATCCACGCCGGCGAAACGTCCGATCAGGTAGAGCATGAGATCTGCCCAGGCCGAGGCGCCGCCGGCCGTGACGACGCGGTGCCCTTCGCCGGCGGGAACGAGAATGCGGTCGCGGCAGACCTTCACCTCGGGAAAGTCCCGGCCCAACATGTCGGCAAAGCCCCAGTGCGTTGTCGCCTCCTCGCCGTCGAGCACGCCCGCAGCGCCCAGCAGCACGGCGCCTGAACAGACGGATGCGACGATGGCGCCACGGGCATGGGCCGTTGCAAGCCAATCGGCGACGGGCCTGAGGTCTTCCGGCACTCCGGCGTTCGGATCGAAGTGGAGATCGGGAACGATGATGAGGTCCGGTTCGGGAGCCTCGGAAAATTTCGCATCAGGCGTGATCTTGCGCCCGTTGACGTCCCAGTAGGGGGCGCCGTCGGCCGTCCTGAGGCTGACGTCGAAGACCGGAACCTTCATCGGAAGCCC
>JBNLCA010000432.1:0-6619 GCA_050303575.1 Paracoccaceae bacterium | reverse complement strand
GCCAGGATCCAGGGGTACGAGCCGAGGACCGAGAAGGCGTTCGCGTCCTGCAGCATCAGGCCCCACGAGATCAGCGGCGGCTTCACCGCAAAGCCGAGGAAACCGAGGAAGCTTTCCAGAAGCACGATGGTCGGAATGCCGATGGTGATCGCGACGATGACGTGGCTCATGACGTTCGGCAGAATGTGGCGGGTGATGATCCGCCCGTCCGAGGCGCCGACCGCCATTGCCGCGCGGACGTAGTCGACACGGGCCATCGCCATCGTCTTTCCGCGCACCTCGCGCGAGAGTTGCGCCCATCCGAGCAGGACGATGACCAGGATGACGAAGGCGAGAAATACACGGGACGGCGCGGTCACCGGGATGATCGAGGCGAGCGTGAGGTAGAGCGGCAGCTGCGGAAAGGCGAGGACGATCTCGACAAAGCGCTGGAACCACATGTCGAACCGCCCGCCGATGTAGCCCGACGTGATGCCGACGAGTGTGCCGATGATGGTGATCAGCGCGACGGACGAGAGTGCGATGATCAGCGAGATGCGCGAGCCGATGAGCCCTCGCGACAGGATGTCGCGGCCGAGCTTGTCGGTGCCGAGAAGATGCAGTGGAGAGCCGTCGGAAAGTCCGATGAAATGGCGGTCTGTCGGGATGATGCCGAACAGCTTCCATTCCCACCCCTTGGCGAACAGGCGGATCGGGCGCGGATTGTCGAGATCCGGACCGTTGAGCGGCTGGAAGGTGATCGGATCAAGCTCGTCGCTTTCCGTGATCGCGTAGGCGACGGGGCGAAGCTGCCACCCGTTTGCCTGGGTATGGAACGAAAGCTTGTCCGGCGGCATGAACGAACTGTCCGACGCATAGGGATTCATCGGAGCGAAGAAGTCGGCGAAGATCGCCATGAGCAGAAGAAGCGTGACGAGCGTGAGGCCGAGCATGCCCGGGACCGAACGCCGGAAGCGCCGCCACACAAGCGCCGGGTAGGACTGGCTCTCGGTGCTCGACGTGTTCAGCCGCGCGTCGGCGGCCTCGCCGTCATGTATGACCTGGTCGCTCATTCCCCACTTCCAACCCGGATGCGGGGGTCAAGCAGTGCCAGAAGCATGTCGGCGATGATGTTGCCGACGATGAGCGTCGCGCCCAGAACCAGAAGAAGGGTCGCCGTCACATAGGTGTCGCCGATCGACATCGAGCCGACGATCGCCGGTCCGATGGTGGCGAGGCCGAAGACGATGGCCACCTCGATCTCGCCGGTCAGCATGTAGGGCATGACCACGCCCTGATAGGCGACGAGCGGGTGCAGCGCGTTCGGCACCGCGTGGCGCATCACGACCGCGCCTTCCGAGAGGCCCTTGGCGCGCGCCGTCTCGACGTACTGCGCGTTCAGCGTATCGAGAAGGTTCGCCCGCATCACCCGCATGTTGTAGGCGAGCCCCCCGATCGTTGCGACCGCGACCACGGGCCAGACGTGCTGGATCAGATTCCAGAGCTTGGCCCAGTTGAAATCGAACCAGCCCAGCCAATAAGGCTGGCCGCCGAAGCGCGACGAATAGAAAGACCCGATCTCCTGAACGTCGAGCCGGTAGGCGAGGATGTAGAGAATGATCAGCGCCAGCAGGAAGCGCGGGATCGTCATGCCGAGGAAGGCGACGAAGGAAAGGACCGTGTCGGTCCAGGTGTACTGCCGCGTCGCGGCGAGAATACCGAAGCTGATCCCGATGAGCGAGGCGAGCAGGTGGCAGGTCAGCGCGATGGCGATGGTCTTCGGCAGGCGCAGGGCGACGACCTCGCTCACCGGCTTGTTGTAGTACATCGACATGCCGAAGTCGCCGCGGCTGACGATGCCCCAGACCCAGCGTCCGTACTGCAGGATCATCGGATCGTTGAGCCCGTGCTCCTCGCGGTACTTCGCGGCGGCCTCGTTCGCGGCGGTGATCGAGGCGTTGCCCTGCGTGATCATGTTCGAGCGGATGTAGTCGCCATAGTCGCCGGGCGGCGCCTGGATGATCACGAAGGTGATGATCGACATCACGAACAGGACCGGGATCGCCTGGAGGATGCGGATGCCGAGAAAGCGGATCATGCCGGGAGGGGTCTTTCGTCAGTCGTGACAGTCCGGAATCCGGCGGGCGAGTTGCCTCGCCCGCCGAAGTGTTTCGGCTGCGCTCAGTTCGCGGCCATGGGACCGGTGCCGAGCGGACCCGGGAGCGTATCGGGATGCAGCTCGGCATCGATCTGCTTGTCCTGCGGGACGTACACCCGCTCGCGATAGATGTTGTCCTCGGCCCAGTTGTACATGTAGATCGGCGCGCCGGCAGGAATGTTGGCGAAGCGCTTGTTGATGATCAGCGCGCCGGGATAGACCGTCAGGCCGATGGCATAGAGGTTCTCGGTATAGAGCCTCTGGTACTCTTTCATCAGGTCGACCCGCTCGGCCGGATCGCGGCTCGCGATGACCTTGTTGACGATCTCGACCATCTGCTCCTCGAACGGAAGAAGGTCGAGCTCGCCGGCTTCGTTGGCCTTGTGCTCGCGTGCCGTCGTCGGCCCGACCGGGGCAAGCTCGGTGGTGTTCTGGACCACGGTGATCAGGCCCGAGGTGTTACGGAACACCATCATGTCGTAACGGCCGTTGTCCATCTTGGCATCGCGGTCATTGCCCGAAAGCAGATCGAGCGAGACCTTCAGGCCTATGTCGCCGAGCATCGCCACCACGCCCTCGGCAAGCGACTTGTCGGTCTGGTAGTCCGCGTTGGCCAGAAGCGTCAGGTTGACGTCCTCGCCACCCGGGAAGTTGACGAAGCCGGTGCCGTCGGTGTCCTCCAGGCCCGCCGCCGCCAGCGACGCCTTGGCGGCCTCGAGGTCGTACGGGTAGTAGACGGTTGAGTCCTTGTCGTAGTAGCTCGTCCCGGCATAGAGACCGCCCGGATAGATGGCGGTGAAAGGTCCCTTGACGAGCGACTCGCCTAGGCGCTGCCGGTCGAGCGCGTAGGTCAGCGCCTTGCGGAAATCGAAGTTCCGGTTCAGTTCGCGCACCATTTGCGCCCGCTCGTCCGGTTCGCCCCAGCCATTGCCCGACAGGTTCAGCGCGAGCGAGTAGCCGATGGTGCGCGGCCCGAAGGCAAGCCGCGCCGGCGCTGCCGGATCGGCCGATTTGCGAAGCGCCTCGACATAGTTCTCGGCCTGCTCGAGGTTCGAAAAGTCGCCGGTCCCGGCCACCGCCTGCACGTCGCGGTCGGCCCAGGTCGAAAGCCGGTACTGCATCTCGTCGAGATAGGGCAGCTGGTGCCCCTCGCTGTCGACCTTCCAGTAGTAAGGATTGCGGCGCAGCACGACGATATCGTCGGGCCGGTACTCGACCGCCACCCAGGCCCCCATGACGGGGAAGTCTGTCGTCTCGGGCGGGAAGGCGTTGCGGAAGGCCTCGTAGGACTCGCCGCCGTATTTCGGATGCTCCGGTTTCAGCACGTGGCTTGGACCGGGACAGAAGTTGCCGTAGGCGAAGTTGTAGAGCACCGATTCCGGATACGGCGTGTCGAACGTCAGGGTGAATGTGTAGTCGTCGACGTTCGCGTACTTGCCGTTCGAATATGTGCCCGCCGATGCGTTCATCAGCGGCGTGACTTCGGGGTCCATCACGATGTCGTTGAAGTAGAACTCGGTGTCGGCCGTGGTGAACGGCGCGCCGTCGGACCACTTCGCGCCCTCGACGAGGTGCACTGTCAGGACCTTGCCATCCTCGGACCACTCCCATGATCTGGCGAGGTTCGGCATCGGCTGCAGGTCGGCCGCATCGATCTCGAAGAGCGGACCGGTGCGGGTCAGGCACTCGACCAGCCCGATGTCGATGCCGCCCCAGCCATAGGTCTGGCCTGCCCAGAAGTTCCACCCCTCGGGCCGTCCGCCGATGACGTGGCGCATGACGTCGCCATAGGCGCCGATCCCGTCGGGCATGGCGCCGGCTTCGAAGACCAGCGGCTCAGCCGGGAGGCGCTCGGCCAAGGGCGGAAGCTTGCCGGCCTCGACGAACTTCGTCACCCATTCGGGCTCGGAATAACTGTCGAGCGCGCGATAGGTGTAGACCTCGTTCCGGTTCTTGAAGACGGGTTCGCCCTGGGCCTCGAAGACCGGCGCGTCGGGCGGCGTTGTCGGCATGTGGCTGTCGGCAAGGATCGCCTGCGCAGACACACCTAGTGACAGCACCGCCAGAGCGGCGCTCTTCATGCGAAGTCTCATTCTTCCTCCCTTGGATCGCGTCCTGCGACCCGTACCCCTGTGGTTCAACCACCTCGAAGGACTCTGCGGCCCTCGTCCAATTCTGCGCCCCGGCCGACCTTTACAGCAATATCGCTTTCCGACATTTTGTTCCGGGTTTCTAAGATCGGGGTTCGCCATGACGAGCGAGGAGAAGGAGTACGCCGCCCAGGTCGTCCACACCGTGCCCGCGCACGAGCGCCACTTCTACCGGACCACCCGGGCGTTCGGCAGGTTCGGGATCCGGCAATTCGAACCCAAGGTCATGGACGAGCCGCATTGGCACGGCCATATCGAGTTCAACCTCTGTCTCGGCGCTGAAATGGTCTATTCCGTCGATGGCGAGACGATCACGGTTCCGGCGAACCGGCTGTGCCTCTTCTGGGCCGGTGTGCCGCACCAGCTGAGCGCAATCCGCAAGAAGGGCAACCGGACGCCGCTCCTGACGAACATCTACCTGCCGGTCGACAGCTTCCTTGCCATGCCGCACATCGCAAAGCTCCAGGTGGCGCTTCTGTCCGGCGCCATGGCCCTGGTGCCCGAGCCGATCTGCCCGGTCGAGAAAGTCAGCGGCTGGTACCGCGACTATCGGGCCGGCGATTTCGAAAGGTCCGAAGTGGTGCGGATGGAGATGAACGCGCTCCTCAGGCGCGCGCTCCTCGACGATCTCGAGTGGCTCAGGGGTCCGCTCGAGAAGGTCGGCGACGAGCGGACACTTTCGTCGATCCACATGCGCCATGTGATCGAGATGCTGCGCTTCGTGCTCGAGCACCTCGCCGAGCCGATGACCAATGCGCAGATCACGTCGGTGACAGGCCTTCACGAGAACTACGCCCTGACGCTCTTTACGCGCACGATGCACATGTCGCTCAAGAAGTTCGTCATCCGTCTGCGCCTGCTGCGGGCGCGAAGCCTTCTGACCGAAAGCTCGGTTGCGATCTCGACCATCGCCGAACGCTGCGGGTTCAATTCGATCTCGCAGTTCTACCAGCATTTCAAGGCGGCCTATGGTTTGCCGCCAAATGCTGTGCGCGAGCAATACGTCCGGATGGAACTGCAGTGACCAGTCCAGCCCATCGGCGTTACCCGGATGCGTCTCGATGTTCCGTTCGCCGAACTGACGCTCCGTCGGTAAACCCTGCCGCCCGCCGACCTGTCCAGCTCAAGTCAAGAACCCAAAGCGGCAGCGAACCTGCGAGCGCTCACTCGCAGATCGGCAGGTCGCGCGGGGTGACTTGAGGCAGGGATTGCCGCCACTCGTCGATGATCGGCCGGAGGGTTGACCTCGGCCAGAATCTGGGCGCGCCGATCTCGCCGAGGCAGGTCGCGTTCCAGTAGAGCCCTGCTTCCGACAGCGGGGTTGCCGATCTCACCGCGCTCGCCACGGCCTCGATGTCGGCGGATTCGGGATAGATGTAGAGGGTTGTCGGATTGCCCTCGACCAGGTCGAGAATCTCCTCGGCGTCGGAGGGAGACCAAGTCGTGCAGCCGTTGCTGCGCCCGCCGGTATAGTTCACCAATTCGCCGAAGGGGACGTATCCCGCGTCGTCGGCAAGCGGGTTCTCCGGATCCTCGATCCGGCACTGCCATTTGACGAAGACGGCCGGATGCCCGCCGATCTCCCGTTCTCGGGCGTTGTCCGCCTCGCCCTCGCCGTCGAAGAGCAGGAAGGTGCGAAAAAACGGTTCTCTTCCGCCGGGTCGATCGACATATCCCTTGAACGAGGTTCGCGTCTCGGCCGTCACGTAGGCCCCGCCGGCGGTGAGCTTCGAGCCTTCGGCGTTGCTGAAGTTCCTGGCGCATTGCCGGCCGTTGGAGAAATCCGCCCGCTCCAGCTTTCGCCCGTTGCCGTAGCCGGACGACACCGCCCGGAACGACTGACGGTCCTCGCAGATGACGTAAAACCGCGCCGCCGGTGCGCCGTTCGGCGCGGTGCTGGGGCGGGTGGTATCCATGGCGAGGTAGCAGGGATTTCGGACCGCGCCCTCGCGAATCTTGTCCTGATAATGCGCGCGCGCCCGTTCCAGCACGACCGGAGCGATCTGGCCATCGCCCGTGCCGACATGCCGCTCCAGCCAGGCCGGTATCTCCGACGGCTCGGCCGACGCCGGCATCGCGTTCAGGCCGACAAGCGCAACCCCAACGGCCGCGGCCATGGTAAAACCAAGGTGATTCAATCTCACTGTGTCGTCATCCTGCCAGACCGATCTTGCTGAAATAGTAGCACACTTTGCAGCCGTCAGGGCGACCATGATCGGGATGATCCTGCAACGGCCGGACGTGTCCCCCTGAAGTCGCGTTTAACGGCCGCCCGACGCGGGACACCGATAACGCAGCGCCTCCTAGCCGGTCTGACGAAGCTCTGACAGCA
>JBNLCA010000431.1:0-2152 GCA_050303575.1 Paracoccaceae bacterium | reverse complement strand
CGAGGACGCAGGTGCGTAACCGATGAAAAGCGGCCCGTCCGGCACGCCGCGCCAGTCCGAGCCGCGCAAGGCGCGCGCGAGCGCGGCCTCCTCGCTGATGAGGCGGAACTTCGGCCGCCCGGTCGTGCCCGACGTCGCCCGGACCATGTGGCCGCCTCCGGCCGCGGCGATCATCCGGCGCGGCGGGCGGATCCAGCCGGCATCGACCACGATTTCACCGGCATCGCCGCGGGACGCGCCCGGCGGCACCAAGCGCCAGTCGACGGCCATGCCGAAGGCAGCCGCATCGACCCCGCCCGGCAAGGTCATCGCCATCGACCCCAACCGCACGGCGGCAAGCCGAAGAAGATTTCCGGCGATCGCATCCTCGATCTGCACGGCGACCAGATCTCCGGGCCCGACACCACGATCCTCAAGCGCCTCAGCAAAGGCGACGATGGTGAAGAACAGGTTCTCGAATGCGACAGGAACGCCAGCGGGATCGATCATCGCCACGCGGGCGCCGTTCCGACCACACACGTCCTCGATTAACTGGCTGAGCGTCTGTCCGTCCATGGCCCCTCTGGTCGCGCGCGGACCCTATCCGACCGGGGGGCAGGGCGGCAAGGGCAAGGGGCCGGATTGGCTTGACGCGGGACGCCTGCCGGGCGAGGTCTTGGATAGCGGACAAGGGACTGATCATGCGCCTCATCAGCGAACTCGCCAAGATCGCCGCGGCGAACCCGAAGAAAATCGCGCTCATCACCGAGAAGAGCCAGATGACCTTCGAGGATCTGCTGCAGCTGATCCATGTTCTCGACGTTCAACTGACAACGCGCGGCGTCCGCGCCGGTCAGACGGTCGTCTTCACCGGGCGGCGGCCGGAATTCTGCATCGCGCTGGCGTTTCTGCTCAGCCTGCGCGGCCTTACGCTGATCTACTCGGACCATGGCTCGGTCGTCGATGCCGGGATCGCGGTCGACAGGGTGATCGGGACCGAGCCCGACCCCTCGGTGCCGGCCGAGCGGTACCTTCTCATCGAGAACAACTGGTTCGCGGCGATGGGCACGCTGGATGTCCCGGACTATACAAAGATCGAGGGCGGCTACGGGACCTTCGTCTTCCGCTCGTCGGGGTCGACCGGCACGCCGAAATACGTGCGCAGCGGCGAGGTCGAGAGGATCGCCCAGATGGGCCGGGCAGCGTTTCTCGATTCCACCGATCTGAGGTTGCGGCGGGTGTCGGCGACGATGGCGCCGCAAACCGGCTGGTCGACCAGCATCAGCCTGGCAACGCTGATCGCCGGCGGCTCGCTCCTGGTGTTGACGGAGGCCAAGGAAAACATCCTTCCCTACCTCGATCTGCACCGGATCGACACGCTCTGCACCACGCCGGCGATCCTCCAGATCATGCGCGATCTGCCGAATGCGCAACAGTATCTCACCAGCGTACGGGACATCCGGCTGGGCGGGTCGCTCGCGACCACGCCGCTTCTCAAGTCCTTCGCGGCGATTTGCCCGGCGCGTATCCAGATGGGCTATGGCGCGGCCGAGATCGGCGCGTGCTTCCGGGCCTATTTCGATCCCGAAGCGGTGCAGGGCGCCGGCTACGTCGGCAAGTTCATCCGTGACGACCTTGAAGTGGCCTTCTTCGACGAAGGTCTGACACCGCAGCCCGGCGCCGACGAGGGCATCATCGGCTTTCGTCCGCGCGAGGGTCAGTTTGCCCGGCAATACCTGTCGCAGGACGACAGCACGACCGGATACATCAACGGCTACTTTATCCCCGGCGACATCATGCGCCGCGACGGCGACGACTATTTCATCATCGGCCGGGTCAAGAACATCGTGAATGTCTCGGGCAACAAGTTCTCGCTCGAGACGGTCCGCCAGGCGCTGGAATTGTCCTTTCCCGGCAACACGTTGGTGCCGATCCCGTTCGAGGATGCCGACGGTATCGAGCGCCTTGCCGTCGCCTATCGCGGATTGAGGGAGATTTCGCCGGAAGAGATGACGAGCGCGATCGGGCCGCGCTTCACAGGACTGAAGGTCTTGCGCGCGCGACGCGTCGACGAAATCCCGCTTACAGAATCCGGCAAGATCGACTCGCAGCGCCTGAAAGCGATGTTCTACCAGGGCTGAGGGAGAAACAGAAAAGGCCGCGCGGGCGCCCG
>JBNLCA010000430.1:0-2410 GCA_050303575.1 Paracoccaceae bacterium | reverse complement strand
CGACGTCTCGTTCCTGCTGGCCGGGATGACGGCGGGGACCATCGTCGTCAATTTCGCCCGCCACCACACCCGCGCCTTCCACGAGATCGAGAACATGGAGTGGCCCTTCATGGTGCTCTTCTTCGTCCTCGCCGGGGCGGCGTTCGAGCCCGAGCATGTGACGCGGCTCGGCCTCATCGGTGTCGCCTATCTCGGCTTTCGCGTGCTGGCGCGCCTCGCCGGCGGCTGGGTCGGCGCGATCTGGGGCCGGGCGCCGGTGCCCGAGCGGCCCTGGTACGGCATCGCGCTTCTGCCGCAGGCCGGCGTGGCGGTCGGTATGGCGCTGGTCGCCGCCGAGGAGTTCCCGGATCTTGCCGAGACGATCCTGTCGCTCACCATCGCCTCGACCGTGATCTTCGAGATCATCGGCCCGATCGGCACGATTTGGGCGGCGTCGCGGGTCAGGACGGCGCAGGCGACGGAGGGGTAGGGGCCAGGAAAAGTTGCCGCAAGCTCACCGGTAGCCGTGCCAACGCCGGCCCATGGGATGGCGCCACGACGATTGTGCGGGGCGCTTTATGGTGCAGCCAGCCTCCAACCGCTGACGTCCGCGGGACACCGCAAAAGCGCCAGCCCGCCGGGACGGGCCGGCGCTGGCGCGGCGGCTTCGCCTTGATTCCGCGCCGGATGAAGACCTTCAACGGGCGTCAACAGACATCAGGGTTCGAAGGGCCAAGCTGCGGCTCAAAGCCCGCCATGCACGACCTCGCCGCCCAGCAGGGTCGCCACCACCTCGGTATCACCGATCTCGTAGGGATCGCAGGCGAAGATATCCCGGTCGAGAACGATCACGTCCGCGCACTGGCCCACGCCCAGCGAGCCCGTATCCGGCCGCCAGGCCGCGGCGGCCGCCTCGAGCGTGTAGCCGCGCACGCATTCGGCCACCGTCATCCGCTCCTCGGGGAGGAACGCCGGGTGCTTGCCCTCCTTTTTCGGCGGCTGCCGGGTCACCGCCGTCTCGATGATCTGGAACGGGTTCAGGGTCGAAACCCCCCAGTCCGACGACAGCGCCAGCCGCGCCCCGGCATCCAGAAGCGACCGGAACGCGTACATCCAGCGCCCGCGCTCGTTGCCCAGCATGGGAAGGGCGACGTCCGTCACCGACGGCTCGGCCCGCGCCCAGAGCGGCTGGACGTTCCCCATCACGCCGAGGTCCCGGAACCGCGGCAGGTCGGCCGGATCGAGGCACTGGATATGCGCGATCTGGTGCAGCGACGGCCAGTCGCCGTTCGCTCTGCGCGCCGCCGCCATCCCGTCGAGCGCGGCCCGCACCGCCATGTCGCCGATGCAATGGACATGGATCTGGAACCGCCAAGCGTCGAGCGCCACCATCAGCTCGGCGATCTTCTCAGGCGAGAACATCAGGGGCGCATTGCCGCCCTCGGGATCCGAATAGGGCGCGATCATCGCCGCCGTCCGGTTCTCGATCACCCCGTCGAGGAAGAACTTCGCCGAATGAACCTTGAAAAGACCCTCGGGCGTGCCCGCGCGGAACCCGACCAGCCGCTCGACTGCTGTCTGGGCGGTATCGGCCGAGGTGACGAGCGCCGTCGAGGCCACCCGCAGCGTCAGAAGACCCTCGGCCGCCATCCGCCGGTAGACGCGGACATGCCGCTCCTCGACCTTGGCGTCCAGAACCCCGGTGATGCCGTTCCGGTTGGCCAGCGCCTGCGCCCAGCGCACCCCGGCGATGAAATCCTCGTCCGTCGGGCGCGGCATTCGCTCCTCGACCCAGTTCACCGTGGTCTCGTAGAGCAGGCCCGTCGCCGCGCCGGTGGCATCCCGCACGAAGTGCCCGTTCACCGGGTCGGGCGTCGTGGCCGTCAGTCCCGTCGCCTCGATTGCCTTCGAGTTGATGCAGCCATTGTGCCCGTCGGACGCGACGATGAGGCAGGGCCGGTCCGGCACCGCCCGGTCCAGGAGATGCCGGTCGAGATTGTGCGCCCCGAAAACACCCGAATACCAGCCGACCCCGTTGACCCAGGGACGGTCGTGGGTCCGCGCGAAGGCCGCTAGCAGATCCACCAGCTCGTCCGGCGTCCGCGCATCCGTCAGGTCGGCATTCTGGCTGTAATCCTGTCCGCTGTCCTGAAGGTGGATATGCGTGTCCTGGAACCCCGGCAGCACCAGCCGCCCGCCCGCCGACATCACCCGGGTCTCAGGCCCCGCAAGTGCCCGGATCTCGGCGTCAGACCCGAGCGCCGAGACCCGCCCGCCGGTGATTGCAAGTGCCGTGACCCGCGGCGTCAGGGGGTCCATCGTGCGGATATCGCCCTCGATCAGGATCAGGTCGGGAAGACTCATCTCGGGCACCTCGGGGCGAATGTCCGCGCATCCTCCGCTTGCGACATGTGTTGCGCAAGTGGGGTCG
>JBNLCA010000429.1:0-10597 GCA_050303575.1 Paracoccaceae bacterium | reverse complement strand
GTTGGCCTCGTCCACGGCCAGATGCCGCCCGCCGAGAAGGACGCCGCGATGGCGCGCTTCCAGGCGGGCGAGACCAAGGTGCTGGTGGCGACCACGGTGATCGAGGTCGGGGTGAACGTCCCCAATGCTTCGATCATGGTGATCGAGCGGGCCGAGATTTTCGGTCTCGCCCAGCTCCACCAACTGCGCGGAAGGGTGGGGCGCGGGTCGGCGAAATCGACCTGCCTGATGATGTACCAGCCGCCGCTTTCGGAAAGCGCCGAGCGCCGGCTGTCGATGTTGCGCGAGAGCGAGGACGGCTTCCGCATCGCCGAGGAGGACCTCGCCATGCGCGGCGCCGGTGACGTTCTGGGCACCGCGCAGTCGGGGCTGCCGAAGTTTCGCATCGCCGATCTCGAGCGGCAGGCGGCCCTGATGGCAGTCGCGCAGAGCGATGCGCGAAAGCTGCTGGCCGACGATCCCGACCTGACTTCGCCGCGCGGCGAGGCGGCGCGGGTGCTCCTGTGGCTGATGGAGCAGGACCGCGCGTTTCGGCTTCTGGGCGTCGGCTAAGACGCAGTAAGACAGCCGAAATCCGTTTTGTTCGCGAATGTTCTCAAAAAGTTCTTGCCACCAGAGTCGCGCTTGGTTAACAAAGAAGAACAAAGAGAAAACACCAAGACGCGAGGCACCGATGTTCCTGTCCCTGAAATCGATCCTCTCCCGCTCGGCCCCGACCTTCGTCGAGGACATGGCGGGATGTGCCGCGCTCGCCGGCCTTCTCTATGTCGGGCTTCTTCTCCCGGGTTTCGTCTGAGTTCTGCCTGCGGTCATGGCCGGCCGCGCCTGTCCCCGGCGCGCGTTCCCATAGGCTTCGGTCTCCTGCCTTCCGAAGCGTTTTGTCGGTCTTCAGACACGCTCCCTGCCGCCGCCTTCCCCCCGGATCGCGGCGGCTTTTTTATGATCTTTGCCGGGGTGACCGGTGTCAGTCCTTGATTGCGTAGGCCAGCCGCAGTCCGCCCCAGTGCCGGCCGCGCACGGTGATCGGCGCCGAGACGTCCTTCATCAGCACGAAGTTCCCGCCGCCCATGTCGCGGCGGTAGACCTGCACCAGGAAAGGCTTGGTGTTGCGCCCCGATTTCAGCCCGACCCGGTCGTTGAAGATCCGCCGGTTGCGGCAGTTGGCAGCGTTCCAGACCGGATCGCGGCCCTGGGGCTGCGAGAATTTCTTGTTGTGCGTCGGCAGATAGCCGTTGCGGTCGACCGCGGCGCAGAAGGTTATCATCGGGTCCGAGGCCAGCACCTCCTCCTGCAACGGGGGCAGAAGCCGATCGGTGAGCGTGACGAACCGCGTCATGTGCTGGGCCGGGTCCGAATTCGGGATCGGCCGGTAATCGGTGTCGAAGAGCGCCTCTTCGGTGATCGCGCGCTGATCCAGCGCTTCCTCGAACGCCTGGCCGATCCGCTCGGCCGCGGCGCGGACCTGGGCGATGAAAACGCGATCCTCGCTCGCCCCGCCGGCCGAAATGCTGCGCTGGACCAGATCCTCGCTGGTCTCGATCAGGGCGTGCACCCTGTCGCGGCACCAAGCGATGTTGGCCACCGTCGTCTCGAGCGCGCCGCCCATATCGGTGAAGGCCGGGCCGAAGACTTCGCCTGCGCTTTCGACCTTGGCCGACTGGCTTGAAATTTCCTCCGCGCCGGCCGCGGCGGCGGCGAGCCCGCCTGCGATCTCGCTCAGCGCGGCGTCGGCCTCGGCCGACCCCTTGCGCACGGCGGCGGCATCGCGCGAGATGTCGGCCGCCTCGGACTTCAGCGTGCCGAGCGAATTGGAAAGCTCGCCGATGCTGCCGGTGATCTCCTCGGCCGCGATCGAGGTCTTGCGCGACAGGGCGTTGATCGCGTCGGCGACGACCGCGAAGCCCTTGCCGTAGTCGCCGGCGCGCGCGGCCTCGATCTTGGCATTTATGGCAAGGATGTTGACCTGCCGGGCGATGGCCAGGATTTCCTCGTTCGAGCGGGTGACAAGCGTCAGCCGTTCCTCGAGCTGCGACATCCGGCTGTCGAGATCCTCGACCCAGGCGGCGACCGACTGGGTGCGGGTGCCGGCGGCGCGCAGGATGCCGAGCGAGCTTTCCGCCGTTTCGAGGATGCGGGCGGTCTCGCGCCCAGCCGCCTCGGCCGCCTGGCGCACGCCTTCGTTCGCCGCCGCGATACGGTCTGCGCCGTCGCGCGCGCGAACGAGGAGTTCGAGCTGGGTGCCGGCCTGGCCGTCCACCGCGTCGAGAAACCCTGCCACATCGACGATGTCGCGCGACAGGCGCGTCGAGAGGCGGGCGATGCCCGCGTCTTCCGCCGGTTCGGCGCCGGTGATGTGGGTCTTGGGGATCATGGCAACTCCAACTTCGGATGGGATGCCATGATTCTGATTGCCACGCACTTAACGCGGGCGCGGTCTCAGCAGGCGGCGCGGGCCTCGACCTCGGCCATCGCCTCGGCGGTCGCATCGAGCGCCAGCATGATCGAGGCATGGCGATTGCGGTAGTCGCGCGCCGGTTCCAGCACCTCGAGCCCGTCGAAGGGCGCCGAGGGCGGCGGGCCGCCCGCTTTGAGCATGTCACGAAGCTCGTCCCGCGCTTTCTCGATCTCGGCGCGGTTGCGGCCGATGACGTTGGCGCCGACCACGGCGGCGGCGGCCTGGCCGAGCGCGCAGGCCTTCACATCCTGCCCGAACCGGGTGATGCGGCCATCCTCGACCCCGATATCGACGGTGACGGTGGAACCGCAGAGGGGCGAGCGTTTGCGCACCGTGGCATCCGGCTGGTCAAGGCGCTGGGTGTGCGGAATTTCGGCCGTCAGCGCCAGGATGCGCTGGGAATAGAGCTTGAAGAGGTCGGCCTCGCTCGACATGTCTTTCCTCGGGTCTCGCTTATCCCTAGATAGGCGCCAGCCGCCGCGAAGGAAATACCCATGCCGTTCGACCCGGACACGCTTTCGTTCAACGACCAGGGGCTGGTGCCGGTGATCGCACAGGACCACACCTCGGGCGAGGTTCTGATGCTGGCCTGGATGACCGCCGAGGCAGTTGAGCGAACGCTTGAAACCGGGCGCGTAACCTACTGGTCCCGCTCGCGGAAGGCGTTCTGGGTCAAAGGCGAGACCTCGGGCCATGTCCAGCGCCTGGTCGAGTTGCGCGTCGATTGCGACCGCGATTGCCTGCTGGCGCTGGTCGAACAGACCGGACCGGCGTGCCACACCAACCGGCGCAGCTGCTTCTACACCGGGGTGCAGGATGGCGAGGAAGTCGAGCTTCTGACGCCAGAGGCTTGAGGTAAAAGGATTTCGCGTCAGGCAAGGCCGACCATGCGGCGGATGTCGCCAGGCGTCGCACCGTCGGCGCGGTAGCGGGCGATGGCGCGCGCGTCGTAGCGCTTGGCGAGGCGCTTGCCGCGGTCGTCCCGGATCAGCCGGTGGTGATGATAGGTGGGCGCCGGCAGGCCCAGAAGCGCCTGCAGGACGACATGGATCTTGGTCGCATCGAAAAGGTCGTTGCCGCGCACGACGTGGGTGACACCCTGTTCGGCATCGTCGACGACGACCGAGAGGTGGTAGGAGGTGCCCATGTCACGCCGGGCCAGCACGATGTCGCCGACGCCGGTGATCAGGTCGTCGGCGTCGAGTGCGATGGGGCCGGTCTGGCCCGTGGGGCCGTGGCCGGTCTCGGTGAAGGAGAGGGGTTTCGATGTCAGTTCAAGCGCTTCTATCGCGCGGCGCATGTCCATCCTGAGGACGGAATGGGCCGGCATCGGCCCGCCGGGCGGAGCGCCCGGCCGGCAGGTGCCGGGGTAGATCGGTCCGTCCGGCCCGATCGGCGGCAGCATCCCTTCCTGCGGTGCGCCGAGAGCGAGGTCGATGTCGGCCCGCCGGCACGAGCAGGCATAGAGTAAGCCGCGCTGCCAGAGGCCGTCGAGCACGGACGCATAGACGTCGAGCCGGCCGGACTGGCGCAGGACCGGCCCGTCCCACTTCAGGCCCAGCCATGTCAGGTCGTCAAAGATCTGCGCCTCCCATTCCGGGCGGGCGCGGCTCTGGTCGATATCCTCGATCCTTAGGAGGAACCGTCCGCCCATCTCGTGCGCCATGTCATGCGCGAGTATCGCCGAGAAGGCGTGGCCGAGGTGCATCGGACCGGTCGGCGACGGGGCGAAGCGGGTGGCGGGTGTCATTCCTGCCCGACGACGAAGATCGTTGCGGTGAGGCCGATTTCGGGCAGATGCGGGCCGTCCTCGCGGAAGCGCAGGCGGGTGCGCTCGTCCGCCAGCAGCCGGTCGAGGGCGGCCGTGTAGTCGGCGCTCTCCATCGCGTGGGCGTTGTAGGAAAAGGCCAGCAGCCCGCCCGGCGCGACCATTGCGGCCAACCGGCCCAGCACGTCGGCCGGGGCAGCGCCGGGCGAGACGACGCCGACGGCGGCCACGATGGAATAGGCCGGGTCCCGCGGCCCGTCCGCCTCGGGACCGTCAGCTTCGGTTTCGATCTGCCAGAGACGCTCGTAAAGGCCGCGTTCGCGTGCCCGCGCCAGCATCCTGGGCGAAGGATCGCAGCCGTGAAGCCGGGTGAAACCCGCCCGGGCCAGCGCTCGGCCGGAAAGCCCCGTGCCGCAACCGTAATCGAGAACCGTCCGCCCGGCGCGATCCGCCTCGGGAACCAGCGACGCAAGCGCCTCGGCCAGCCTCGTCGGCGTGACATAGCCGCTTGCCGCGATCTCGGTGTCGTAGCTGTCGGCCCAGTCTTCGTAGAGGGCGTGCACGGCCCGCCCGTCGGTCATTTCGTAGACGCTGTCGAGGTAGGTTTTCGCCATGGCGCAAGGCTATCAGGGCGGTTCAGGCGGCGTCCAGCCCCGCGCAGCCCAGCCACTCGGTGAAGGCCGCCTTGGCGCGGTCCGTATAGGCCTTGTAGCGGTCCTTTCGGCCTCGCCGCCCGCCCTTGGCCTCGACCGGCGGAAAAAGCCCGAAGTTGACGTTCATCGGCTGGAAGGTCTTGGCGTCCGCACCGCCGGTGATGTGGGTGACAAGCGCGCCCATCGCCGTCTCGGGCGGCGGCGGGACAAGCGGCCGGCCGAGCGCCTCGGCGGCGGCGAGGCGCCCGGCGAGAAGCCCCATCGCGGCGCTTTCGACATAGCCCTCGACGCCCGTGATCTGGCCTGCGAAGCGGACGTTGGGCCGCGACTTCAGCCGCATCTGACCGTCAAGCAGGCGGGGCGAGTTCAGGAAGGTGTTTCGGTGGATGCCGCCAAGTCGCGCAAAGCTCGCGTCTTGAAGGCCCGGAATGCGTTTGAAGACCTCGGTTTGCGCGCCGTACTTCATCTTCGTCTGGAAGCCGACGATATTGTAGAGCGTGCCGAGCGCGTTGTCGCGCCGGAGCTGGACGACGGCATAGGGCTTCTGACCCGGGTTGTGCGCGTTGGTGAGGCCGATGGGCTTCATCGGCCCGAAGCGCAGCGTCTCGCGGCCGCGTTCGGCCATGACCTCGATCGGCAGGCAGCCGTCGAAGTAGCCGGCCGTCTCGCCCTCGTGGAACTCGGTCTTGTCGGCGGCGAGAAGCGCGTCGATGAAACCTTCGTACTCGTCCTTGGTCATCGGGCAGTTGATGTAGGCGGTTCGCTCGGCCTCGGTCTCGCCCTTGTCGTAGCGCGACTGCTCCCAGGCGACGGACATGTCGATCGTCTCGGCATAGACGATGGGGGCGATGGCGTCGAAGAAGGCGAGCGCCTCGGTTCCGGTTTCAGCCTGAAGCGCCTGGCCGAGTGCTGGCGAGGTCAGCGGGCCGGTCGCGAAGATCCAGGTGCCGGATGAGGGGAGGGCGGTAACTTCTTCCTCGGAAAACGAAATCAGCAGGTTTTCGTGCAGCCGCTCGGTGATCTCTTCGGAAAAGGACTCGCGGTCCACGGCCAGCGCGCCGCCGGCCGGAAGGCTGTGCTTGTCGGCCGTCGCCATGATGAGGCCGCCGGCCGCCCGCATCTCCCAGTGGAGGAGGCCCACTGCGTTCTGCTCGTCATCGTCCGAGCGGAACGAGTTGGAACAGACCATCTCGGCGAACTTGCCTGTCCGGTGGGCGAACGTGCCGACCTTGGGCCGCATTTCATGGAGGACGACCGGCAGGCCGGCCCCGGCGATCTGCCAGGCGGCCTCGGACCCGGCCATGCCGCCCCCGACGATGTGGATGGGATCTGTCATGGCGGGGATGTAGCCGCCGCGGGGGGCCGGGAAAAGGGGGAAAGGGCCGCGCGCCGCAAGGGCGGGTGCGCGGCCAAGCCTCAGAACGAGAGGAAGGGCTGGGATTCCGCTCTCCAGTCTTCGATCCTCGAGCGCATGAGGTGGCGTGACCCGGTCTCGAAGGTCAGGCTGATGCCGGCCTGCTTGAGCGAGCTTCCGGACGAGCTGTCGATAGCGCCGACCGATCCGTCGAGCCAGACATTGTCGGCAATCTGGTAGCCGGCGCCGACACTGTAGATCCCGACCGCGCTGCCGCCGCCCGAGCCGGAGTAGCCGAGGTTGCCGGAAACGCGGAAACGCGGATTGACCTCGTAGGTGGCTCTGACCGAGAGGGTTGCGTTGGTGAAGTCGAAAGTCTGGGCAGAGACCAGAAGGTCAAGCGGGCCACGCTCGTGGTCGAGAAAGAACCGGTAGTTGCTGCCGCTCGATCCGCCATTGCGCTCGACCTCGACGGCCAGCGTCGTGGCCTCGGAAATCTCGTAGCCGCCATAGGCAACAAGGCGCGTCGAGCCGGAATCGGTGCCGTGGGCATAGCCGCCCAAGGTCAGCCTGCCCGGGGCATATTCAAGCCCGACCGAATAGGCCGACGAGGTGTCTGACAGGCTGCCCATCCAAGCGTAGCCGGCCTCGAGCCCGAAAAGCAGCATGAATTTGGGGTCGATCTCGTAGCCCAGGAGGGCATCGCCCTCGATCTGGTTGACCCGGAACGGGCCGAGGTCGATCGAGGCAAACCTTACATCGCCCGAGAAGAAGAACGCCCCGGTCTGGTATTCGGCGCCGATGAAGGCCTGGCCGAAATCGCCATGTGCCGTGCCGGCATTGATGTGGTCGTAGCGCGCGCCGTAGGTGAGATAGGTGATCTCGCCCGCCGAAGCCTGCGTTCCGAGAGCGGCCAGTGTGGCGAAAGCCGCTGGTGCGATGAGGTTTTTCATGGGTGGAACCCTCCTTCCGGTTACGGCCATGCGTCGGGCGGCCGGGAAGGAGGGTTCAAATCGGAAGTTGCGCGTCAGAAACTGTTGCGCAGGGCCAACGGGGCGTAGGGGTCGGGACGGCGGAATGGGCGCTTGGTGCCGCCGCCGGCGCCGAACGTGTAGCTGAGGCCAAATTTCACGATCGTTTCGGACGGGCCGCCGTCGCGTCCCGCAAGGCCCGAGACACCGACCCCGGCGGTCAGCGCGATGGCCCCGTTTCCGGGCCGGTATTCGGCCTCGGCCATGACGGTGTAGCCGTAGGCGCGCAGGGCCGCCTCGTCATACTCGGCGATATCGGCGTTCAGCCCGACCGTCAGGTTCGTCCCGATCTCGTGGGTGATGCCGCCGCCGAGGAAGATGAAGTCGAGCGACTCCGGTGCCGCGCTGCGCTTTGCTATACCGACCCCGGCTCGGATGTCCGCGGTGGTGCGCTCGCCCAGCGGGAAGATCGCCTCGGCGCCCGCCGCAGCAAGCGTGAAATGGGCGTCGTTGAGATCGCTGACGATGACGAAAAGGCCATATTTGGCGCGGCCTTGCGGCGACATGTAAAGGTGGCCGTCGAAGGTGCCGAGAACGCCGCCGGGCGTATCTTCCAGGGTCAGGCCGAATTGCAGGCCGTGCACACCGGTGATGGCGACATCGACCCAGCCCGTGCCGTAGCCCAGCGTCTCGGTCGTGTCCGCCGAGGACGTGCCGAAGCTCAGCCCGCCCGACTGGATGCCGAGGCTCGATTGCGCATGCGCGGTGTTGGCGGCCAACAGAAGTACGGCCGCTGAAAGTGCGGTGCGGACGGACATGGGAACTCTCCTGGGGATGGTGGGATGGGGCGTTCTGCCCCGGCCAGGTGGTCCCGGCGATGGCCCTGATGTGCCATGCGGGCCGCGCTTAACGAAGCGTTAAGTTATCGATTGGTTAACGCCGAGGGCTCGGTCTGGCCCGGAAGGGCGTCACGATTGCCTCTGCTCCAGGGCGGTGGCGATGCGACCAAGCTCGGACGCAATCCGTTGCTGCGCTTCGGTTTGCGCCGCCATGTGCTCGAGGCACTTGCTCTGGAAGGATGATCCGCCGGTCATGCGCCTCATGAAGAAGATCCAGACCCCGATGAGAACGAGAAAAGGGGCCTAGAGACTGATCACCTCCATCATTCGTCTTCCTCCTCCTCGCCGTTGTCGGCGATGCGGGCGACCGAGACGACTTCCTCGCCGTTGGTAGTGTTGAAGACCTTGACCCCGCCCGCCGCGCGTGAGCGGAACGAGATGCCGTCGACCGGGCAGCGGATCGACTGGCCTGTCGAGGTGGCGAGCATGATCTGGTCGGTCATGTCGACCGGGAACGAGGCGACGAGGCGGCCGCCGCGACCGGTCGTGGCCCGGACACCCATGCCGCCGCGGCCCCGCACCGGGTAACCGTGGCTCGACGAGATCTTGCCAGTACCGCCGGCGGTGATGGTCAGGACGAGTTCCTGCGCGGCCAGCATTTCCTGGTAGCGCTCGTCGGAAAGGGTGCCCTCGGCGACCTCTTCCTCGTCGCCGTCGGCCTCGGTGGCCTCGTCCTCGCCCGGCTCGGCGCCCATCTCGGCGCGGTAGCGCTTGAGGAACGCCTCGCGCTCCCATGCCTCGGCATCGAAATGGCGGATGACGGACATCGAGACGACCTCGTCGTCCTCGGCCAGCCGGACGCCGCGGACGCCGGTGGAATCCCGGCCCTTGAAGACGCGGACCTCGGTCGTCGGGAAGCGGATGGCGCGGCCCTCGGCCGTCACCAGCATGATGTCGTCGCCCTCGTCGCAGATGCGGGCGTTGACCAACCGGACATCGCCCTCCTCGGGCAGTTTCATCGCGATCTTGCCGTTGCGCATGACGTTGGTGAAGTCGCTCAGCGCGTTGCGGCGGACGTCGCCCTGGCTGGTGGCGAAGAAGATCTGGAGGTTGTCCCATTCCTCCTCGGGCGCGTCGACCGGCATTATCGCGGCGATCGAGACGCCGGTCTCGATCGGCAGGATGTTGACGATCGCCTTGCCGCGCGCCTGGCGGCCGGCCAGCGGCAGGCGCCAGCACTTGAGCTTGTAGACGATGCCGCCCGTGGTGAAGAACAGAAGCTGCGTATGCGTGTTCGCCACGAAAAGCGTGGTGACGACGTCGTCCTCTTTCGTCTGCATCGACGAGAGGCCCTTGCCGCCGCGGCGCTGGGCGCGGAACTCGGCGAGGGGTGTGCGCTTGATGTAGCCGCCCGAGGTGATCGTCACGACCATGTCCTCGCGCTCGATCAGGTCCTCGTCGTCCATGTCGCCTTCCCACGCGGCGATCTCGGTCCGGCGGGGGACGGCGAACTGCTCCTTCACCTCGGTCAGTTCGTCCGAGATGATCCGCATGATCCGCTCGCGCGAGCGCAGAATGTCGAGGTAGTCCTTGATCTTGGCGGCAAGTTCTTCAAGTTCGGCCGTGACCTCCCGGACGCCCATCGCGGTCAGCCGCTGGAGGCGCAGGTCGAGGATGTTCCGGGCCTGGATTTCACTCAGGTTGTAGGTGCCGTCCTCGTTGATCGGATGGGTCGGGTCGTCGATCAGCTTGATGTATTCGACGATATCGTGAGCCGGCCAGCGCCGGGTCATCAGCTTTTCGCGCGCCTCCGCCGGGTCGGCCGAGGCGCGGATCGTGGCGACGACCTCGTCGACGTTCGAGACGGCGACGGCAAGACCGCAGAGGATATGGCTGCGCTCGCGGGCCTTCCTCAGCTCATACGCAGTTCGCCGGGCGATCACTTCCTCGCGGAAAGCGATGAAATGCACCAGGAAATCGCGCAGGGTGAGCGTTTCGGGCCGGCCGCCGTTCAGGGCCAGCATGTTGCAGCCGAAGGAAATCTGCATCGGCGTGAAGCGGTAGAGCTGGTTCAGGACCACCTCGGGCGTCGCGTCGCGCTTGAGCTCGATCACGACGCGGACACCGACGCGGTCGGATTCGTCCTGGACCTGGGAGATGCCCTCGATCCGCTTGTCGCGCGCCGCCTCGGCGATGCGCTCGATCATCGTGGCCTTGTTCACCTGGTACGGGATCTGGTCGACGATGATGGCGTAGCGGTCCTTTCGGATCTCCTCGACTCGTGTCCTGGCGCGGATGATGACGGAGCCGCGGCCCTCGAGATAGGCCTTGCGGACGCCCGAGCGGCCAAGGAGCAGGCCGCCCGTCGGGAAATCGGGGCCGGGGACGATCTCCATCAGCTGTTCGGTCGAGAGGTCCGGGTTCTCGATCAGCGCCAGCGTGGCGTCGACGACCTCGCCCAGGTTGTGCGGCGGGATGTTGGTGGCCATACCGACGGCGATGCCGCCGGCGCCATTGACCAGCATGTTCGGGAAACGCGCGGGAAGGACCGTGGGCT
>JBNLCA010000428.1:0-1574 GCA_050303575.1 Paracoccaceae bacterium | reverse complement strand
AACCTGCCAGTTCTCGCCGGGCTCGAGCGTCTTTTCGAACAGCACCGTGCCGTCGGCCGACTTCACCCGCACCCAGGCGGGGCGCCCGGCAATCATGAAGAGACCCGGCGGAACATCGGCGACGACCTGTGGCGCCTCCAGTTCCTCGGTCCCGGACTGGGCCGCGATCTCGACGTCTGAGGGGAAGGCAGCAGCCGCTACCGGCATCTGGCTGGCAAGCGCGCCAAGCGATCCCGGCTCGACCGCCGCGATGGGCCCGTCGCGCGGGTCGATGATCGGCACTTCCAGCTCGGCCGGCCGGAACGGACGGTCCGCCACATCGACGGTCGCGATCTCGGTCGGCAGCCGGGTGAACGTGTCGGCGGTCAGGGTCGAGGCGCCGGGTGCGGTCAGGCCCGTCGTCTCGAGCTCGGGCACCACGGTCGGCACGTTGTCGACCGGAACCTGCTGCACGCGCTGCACTTCCAGAAGCATGCTCCAGGCGCCATAGCCCAGGCCCCCGATCAGCGCAACAAGGACGAAGATCGAGCCGAGCGCACGGAACTCGATCTGCGCAAAGGCACTTTCGCGGCGCGGCACGAACGAGGCATTCGGATCGCCCAGCGCGTCGAGCCCGGTGCGCTTGACCGGCTTCGGCGCCGAGGCGGCGGCGGAAAGACCGTGCGGATTGCGGAAATCGGCCTCGCGGCAGAACGTGTCCCACGCCCATTCGGGATCGAGCCCAAGATAGCGCGCGTAAGACCGGACGTACCCGGCGATGAAGCCGGGCGTGTCGAAGGCTGACGGGTCGGCATTCTCGATCGCGGCGATATAGGTCGCCTTGATCTTGAGTTCGCGCTGGACGTCGATGAGGGATTTGCCCAGCGTCGCCCGCTCGCCGCGCATCACGTCGCCAAGGCGCAGTTCGAACGCGTCGAACCCGCGCACCTCTTCGGGTGGATTCGGGCCTGGCGATGACCGCCTGCTCATGGCTCCTGCCCCAGCTTCACTTAGTCCTGTCCCCTGGTGACGCGAATCCCCGCCCGCGCCAATCCCACCTGTTAAGCGAAATGTAACACAGGGCAAGGCCATTCGCCCACTGGGAAATCCCTATCCGGTAAGGTCGGCGCGATTCAGCTTACACCTTGACCAGAGCGCATCGAGCGAGGTGATCAGATGATCGGTCATGCCCTTGTCATGGACCGGCGAGGGCGTGAAGCGCAGCCGCTCGGTCCCGCGCGGGACGGTTGGGAAATTGATCGGCTGGACGTAGATGCCGTAATCCTCGAGCAGCCAGTCCGACATCATCTTGGTATGGCGCGGATCGCCGACGATCAGCGGCACGATATGGCTGCCGTGGTCGATGATCGGCAGACCCAGCATCTTGAGCCGCGTCTTCAGAACCTTCGCGCCGGTCTGGTGCTTCTCGCGCAGCGCCTGGTCGGTCTTGAGATGCCGGACCGAGGCCGCCGCACCGGCCGCGACGACCGGCGGGATCGACGTCGTGAAGATGAACCCCGGCGCATAAGACCTTACCGCATCGACCATTTTCGCGCTCGCCGCGATGTAGCCGCCGGAGACGCCATAGGCCTTGC
>JBNLCA010000427.1:0-3112 GCA_050303575.1 Paracoccaceae bacterium | reverse complement strand
TTTCCGTCGCGCGGCGGTCGGTGCGGCTGATGCTGCAGAACATCGTGATCTCGAACGTCTACAACATGATCGCCGTTCCCGTGGCGATCGCCGGCCTTGCCACGCCGCTTGCCGCCGCCTTGGCGATGTCGGCTTCGTCGGTTAGCGTCTCGCTCAACGCGTTGCGCCTGAGGAGATGACGTGGAGATCCTCGCCTACCTGATACCGGTCTCGCTGGTCCTCGGCGGGCTTGGCCTTCTGGCCTTCGTCTGGGCGATGAAGTCGCGCCAGTTCGACGACCCCGAGGGCGACAGCCGGCGCATCCTGAACTCGGACTTCGACGACCACCCGAAGGACTAGGCGGGCCGGATCAGTCGAACGTCACCTCGGCCCGGCCGACGCCCTCGATCTCGACCACGCATGCCTGACCGCGCCCGATGGCTCCGACGCCCGCGGGCGTGCCGGTAAAGATCAGATCGCCGGGCGCAAGCGCGACGAGCCTGGACAGATGCACGATGACGTCCGGCAAGGGCCAGATCATGTCGGCGATGTCGCCCCGCTGGCGCAGCTTGCCGGCGACGGTGCAGGTGATCACACCCGTCTCCGGGTGGCCAATTTCCGAGGCCGGCCTGAGTGGGCCGACAACGGCCGAGGCGTCGAACCCCTTGGACATGTCCCATGGACGGCGCGCCGCCTTGGCCTCGTTCTGCAGGTCGCGGCGAGTCAGGTCGTTGCCGGCGGCATAGCCCCAGACATGGTCGAGCGCCGCCTCGCGCGCGATGTCGACACCGCCCCTGCCGATCGCGGCAACCAGTTCGGCCTCGTGATGGAGATCCGACGTCGCCGGCGGATAGGGGACCAGCGAGCCGCTTTCGACCACCGCGTCGCCGGGCTTGGTGAAAAAGAACGGCGGATCTCGCTCGTCATTGCCGAACTCGCGAGCGTGCTCGGCATAGTTGCGGCCGACGCAGAAGATGCGCCTGATGGCAAATCTCTGGTCGGTGCTCGAGACCGGAAGCGACGGAACGACGGGCGGCGGAAGGACATAGGGCATGGCAAGACTCCTCGGCGCCCGTTCTGGCGCGGAGCAGTCAATCGCGCAAGTCTCAGCCGCCGATCATCTCGCAATCGCGTCCGCGCGCCAGCACCCGGCGGCAGGCGGTTTCCGCCTCGTCCGAGGTCATGCCCATGAAGTTTGCCTCGAAGCCGCCGCCTCGCTGGATGACCTTGCGGGTGGCGCCGCCGAAAGTCGCCATGTCCGAGAGCGACACGGTGATCAGCGTGCGTTCGGCCTGGTCGCGGGTCGAGAAGCGGCCCAGCGTGACACCGGCCAGCCGCCCGTTCGACGTGGACATGCGGGTGACGATTTCGGGGCTTTCCGGTTCGGGCCGGATGACCGGCTCGGGCAGTGGCGCGGTCATCGTCGCCGCGGCGGCAAGGATGAGGCCGTCGGGGTTCGGAAGCGGCTCCATCGTGGCCGAGGCCGGCACCTCAGGCGCGACGTCGGCGGCGGCCACGGCGACCGCGGTCGTGCCGGGATCGGCCGGCGCCTCGGTCTCGGCGATTTCGGTTCCGGCCGAAGGCGGCTCGTCCGGCAAATCGGCCGCCGGGGCGGAAGAGGAGGCCACGAGGGACGGTGCCTCCTCTTCCGCCCCGGAAGCCGTTTCCGGCGCGGCCTCGGCGAGGGCGATGGCAGCAGTCGCCATCTCCTCGACATCCTTTGCGCTGTCCTGTCCGTCCGGACGGGGACGCGGCGTCACCTCGGCAAGATCGACATCGTCGCGTTCCTCGGTCGATTCCGCGACTGCCAGCATCGCGGGGGTCGCTGCCCCGGACGAGGCGAGGACGGCCTCGGCCGCGGCGGCCGCGGCGGCGGCCGCGACGGCGTCCGCTTCCTCGGAATTAACGTTTGCGATGGCATTCGCGACGTCCGACTGGATCGCTGCCAGAAGCTCGTCCGATGTCTCGGCGTTGGCGCCGCGCGGACGCGGCCGCAGCGAGCGCGAGGGCGCACCGGCACCGCGGATGATGCGCGCGGCCGGTCCGGGTGCGATCGACCCGTCGGCCGAGGCGACCACCACCTCGGGCGCCGGATCGGCGGGAATGTTGTCATAGCGCGGCAGGCCGGGCGGGTTCACCGCGACACGGGTGGGCGCGCGCTGGAAACCGAGGTCGAGGAGGTCGGCCATCTTGGCGTTGCGATCGGCGGTCGAGTTGCCGCCGAAGACCGACGCGATGATCCGCTCGCGGCCGCGCTGCGCCGAGGCGACGAGGTTGAAGCCGGCGGCACGGGTGTAGCCCGTCTTGATCCCGTCGGCGCCCTCGTAGGCGTCGAGGAAACGGCGGTTGGTGTTCAGCACCTCGGTGCCGCCCGCGTCGGTCGAGCGGCGCGAGAAGATGTTGTAGTACTGGGGGTAATCGTAGAAGAGATGCCGGCCCAGGATCGCCATGTCGCGCGCGGTCGAAAGGTGCCCTTCCTCGGTCAGGCCGTTGGCGTTGCGGAAGGTCGTGCGCGTCATGCCGAGCGCGCGCGCGGTGCGGTTCATGCGCCGGGCGAAGGCGGCTTCGCTGCCGCCCACGGCCTCGCCGATGGCGGTGGCGGCGTCGTTGGCCGACTTCACCGCGGCGGCGCGAATGAGATAGCGCAGCTGGATCCGCTGGCCGGCGCGCAGTCCGAGCTTCGACGGCGGTTCCGACGCGGCGTTCTGCGAGACGGTGACCATCGTGTCGAGCGAGATCTCGCCCAGCCGGATCGCCTCGAACGTGACGTAGAGCGTCATCATCTTGGTGAGAGACGCGGGATGCAGCCGGCTGTCGGCATTCTCGGAGAAAAGGACCTCGCCCGATCGCGCGTCCATCACCAGCGCCGCGTATGGCGCGGCGACCGACGCCAAGGGCGCCAGCGCCATGAGAATCACGATACCAACGAACGCGAAGGCGCGCGAAACGCCTGTCCAAAGCCGTCCTGTCACGACAACTGCCCTTACACTGCCTCATGCCGCCCGGTGTTCCGGGTCAGCTTATTGTTTGAATCAGGCTACCACAGACACGCGCGGCAGAAAACACCTTATTTTCAAGGGCTTTCTCGCGTGAGTTGATGTGGATAACTAGATATCGTGGCTGGCCGGACCGG
>JBNLCA010000426.1:0-2646 GCA_050303575.1 Paracoccaceae bacterium | reverse complement strand
CGTATCGACCGTCAAGCACGCGCACCACGGCGCCGAGACCGACCAGCCCGGCACCGACAGCCACCGCCACCGCGAGGCCGGCGCGTCCGAAGTCATCCTCGCCTCGCCCACCCGCTGGGCGCTGATGCACGAGCTGCGGGGCACGGAGGAGCCGTCGCTCGAGACGCTGCTGGCGCATCTTGCCCCGGTCGACCTGGTGCTGGTCGAGGGTTACAAATCCGCGCCCCATCCCAAGATCGAGGCGCACCGCGCCGCCACCGGCCGGCCGCTGATCGCGCCCGGAAACGCGACTGTCCGCGCCATCGCCTCGGACAGTTCGCCGGAGACCGCGCTGCCGGTCCTGAGCCTCGACGATACCTCCGCCATCGCCGGATTCATCCTCGCGGAGGTCGGACTGTGAGCGCCCTGACCCCGCCACGCCTGCGCAATGACTGTTTCGCCATGCCGCAAGGCGTGGCGTGGGTGCCGATGGACGAGGCGCTGGACCGGCTGCGCGCGATCCTCGGGCCGGTTGTCGAGACCGAGGAAGTGACCGTCACCGACGCCTCGGGCCGTATCCTGGCCGAGCCGGTCATGGCACGGCGTTCCAACCCGCCTCGGCCCAACTCGGCCGTCGACGGCTATGGATTTGCGCACGCGGCGACAGGTGACGGCGTCCAGCGCCTGCCGCTTGTCCAGGGCCGCGCCGCCGCCGGTCAGCCGTTCGAGGGCGCCGTCCCGGCCGGATCGGCGGTCCGTATCCTGACCGGCGCGATCCTGCCCGAAGGCGTGGACACCGTCGTGCTGGAAGAGGATTGCGCCACCGATGCCACAACGGTTGCCTTCGACGGCCCGGTGAAGCTCCGCGCCAACACCCGCGCTGCGGGCGAGGACGTGGCGGAGGGGGCCGAGGTGCTGCCCGTCGGTCGCCGCGTCCTGCCGCCTGACCTGGCGCTTCTCTCGGCGGTCGGTGTCGGCAAGGTCCGCGTCTTCCGGCGCCTGCGTGTCGCGGTCCTCTCGACCGGCGACGAGCTCCTGCCCGACCCGTCCGGCCCTGCCCTGCCGCACCAGATCTACGATGCAAACCGGCCGATGCTTCTGGCGCTGGCCGAACGCTGGGGTTACGCGCCGGTCGACCTCGGCCACGCGCCCGACGATCCGGCCGAGATCGCCCGGCGGCTCGATCGGGGCGCGGCGGGGGCCGATGTCATACTTACCTCGGGCGGCGCCTCGGCCGGGGACGAGGATCATGTCTCGACCCTCCTGCGAGAGCACGGCGCACTCTCGAGCTGGCGCATCGCGGTGAAGCCGGGGCGTCCGCTGGCGCTGGCGCTCTGGCAGGGCGTGCCGGTCTTCGGCCTTCCCGGCAACCCGGTCGCCGCCTTCGTCTGCGCGCTGCTCTTCGCCCGCCCGGCGCTTTCGCAGCTTTCGGGCGCAGGCTGGATCGCGCCGTTCGCCGTCACCGTCCCCGCCGCCTTCTCCAAGCGCAAGAAGGCGGGCCGCCGCGAGTTCCTGCGCGCCCGGCTGGACGGGAACGGCCACGCCGAGGTCTTTCGCTCGGAAGGCTCGGGCCGGATCAGCGGCCTTTCCTGGGCGGACGGGCTGGTGGAACTTCCCGACGCGGCGGTCGACATCTCGCCCGGCACGCTGGTCCGGTTCCTGCCCTACGCCGGGTTCGGGCTGAGCTAGCCCCTGCGGATGAAATAGACGCGCGACTCGGCTTCCTCGGTCACGTCCACAAGCGCGTGCCCGGCCTCGGCGCAGAAATGCGGAACGTCGATCACCGCCGCCGGGTCGGTCGCCCTGAGCCGCAGCACGGTCCCCGGCGCCATGCCCTTCAGCCGCTTGCGAGCCTTCAGGACAGGCAGCGGGCACAGAAGCCCCGAGGCGTCGATCTCTTCGTCCCAATCCATGCGACCGGCTTAGGCAAAAGCCGCCCATCTGTCCATCCGATCTCAAATCCGATCCCCGATTGATTCTTGGGTTTTCAATAGAGAAAGACTATCAACCAACGAAACGCTGGTATTGATCGGCGGGGAGCGGGGCGCGACAAGGGCCGCGCCACAGCAAGCGCGCGAGGAAGCCATGGCACTGGATCAGAAGGGCGTCTGGAAATCCGGCAAGGGCGGACGGCGGACCCCCAAAGGCCGCCAGCTCGACGACATGGCCTGGGACGAGGTCAGGGCTCTGTTGGGCGACCGCCCGCGCCGCCGCGATCTCCTGATCGAGTTCCTGCACCTGATCCAGGACCGCTACGGCCACCTCTCGGCCGCGCACCTGCGTGCGCTGGCCGAGGAGATGCGGCTCAGCATGGCAGAGGTCTGGGAGGTCGCGACCTTCTACGCCCATTTCGACCCCGTGCGCGAGGGCGAGGCGCCGCCGCCCGACCTGACGATCCGCGTCTGCGAGTCGCTCTCGTGCGAACTGGCCGGGTCCGAGGCGCTGATCGCGGCGCTCGAGGCGGGCCACGACCCCGCCCGCATCCGCGTCCTTCGTGCGCCCTGCATGGGCCGCTGCGACACTGCACCGGTTCTGGAGATCGGCCACCGCCATGTCGACCACGCGACGCCCGAGAAGGTCTCCGAAGTTCTGGCCTCGGGCGACTTCCACGCCGAGATTCCGGCCTACGAGACGCTGGCCGATTATCGCGCCAAGGGCGGCTACGCG
>JBNLCA010000425.1:0-2729 GCA_050303575.1 Paracoccaceae bacterium | reverse complement strand
AAGGGCGACAAACGCCGCGAGCCCGAAGGCCCATAACTGCATCGATTTCATGGATCGGGATGTCCGTTGTTGTTGTCCAGCTGCCCTTGGCCTTCCCCTTGACCGGGCGGGGCGGCGGTACAGGAGCGGATTCGACGGGTCTACCCGACCGGCCCGAATGGGTCGGTTTCGGCGAAAATCGGCCGAAACTCACCTGTTTGCACGCGCAGAAAGACGCCGCAACCTCAGGTTTTGTTGGGCAAGCTTAACTTATCCTTAAGGGCCAGATGGGCAGCGGCAAGCCGCGCCACCGGCACCCGGAAGGGCGAGCAGGAGACGTAATCGAACCCGGCCGAGCGGCAGAATTCGATGCTTTCGGGGTTGCCACCATGCTCGCCGCAGACCGCGAGGGTGATGTTCGGATGGCCCGACCGGCCGCGCTCGGCGCCGATCTTCAGAAGTTCGCCCACCCCGTCGGGATCGAGGATATGGAACGGATCTTCGGGAAAGACGCCCTGCTGGACGTAGGTGCCCATGAACTTGCCCGCATCGTCGCGCGAGAGGCCGTAGGTCATCTGGGTCAGGTCGTTGGTGCCGAACGACAGGAACGCGCAGTGCTGCGCGATTTCGTGCGCGCGGAGCGCGGCACGCGGAGTCTCGACCATGACGCCGAGGCGGTAGCGGAACTCGCGGCCCATCCGGTTGCGAACGGCGGCGGCGACCGCGTCGATGCGGGTCTTGACCAGCTCGACCTCACGCCGGGCCGAGACCAGCGGGATCATGATCTCGGGCACCACCTCGGCGCCCGGTTTCGACACCTCGACCGCCGCCTCGAAAATGGCGCGGGCCTGCATGTCGTAGATCTCGGGAATGGTGATCCCGAGCCGCACGCCCCGTAGCCCCAGCATCGGGTTGAACTCGGAAAGCGCCTCGACCCTGCGGGTGACGTCCGAGAGCGGAAGGTCCAGCGCCTCGGCCAGTTCGCGCAGCCCCTCGCGGTCCGAGGGCAGGAATTCGTGCAGCGGCGGATCGAAGAGCCGGATGCACACCGGCTTGCCGCCCATGATCGAGAAAAGCGCCTTGAAGTCGGCCTTCTGCATTGGAAGCAGCCGGTCCAGCGCCGTCTTCCGGTCGTCGGCGGTGCGCGCGAAGATCATCTCGCGCATCACCGTCAGGCGATCCTCCTCGAAGAACATGTGCTCGGTCCGGCAAAGGCCAATCCCCTCGGCCCTAAAGGTCCGCGCCATCTGCGCATCGGCCGGTGTGTCGGCGTTCGCCCGAACGCCGATGTCGCGCGCCGCATCGGCCCAGCCCAGAAGGGCGTTGAACGCCTCGTCGAGCGCCGGCTTCAGCATCTTGGCCGCCCCAGCCAGCGCCTCACCCGAGGTGCCGTCGATGGTGATCTCGTCGCCGGCGCGGAAGGTCCGTCCGTCGGCGGTGCGCAGAAGCTTGTGGCGGCTGTCGATGGTCAGGCCCGAGGCGCCGACGACGCAGGGAAGGCCGAGGCCGCGCGCGATCACCGCCGCATGGCTGGTGATGCCGCCGCGCTCGGTCAGCACCGCCGAGGCCGCGTGCATGCCGCGGATGTCCTCGGGCGAAGTCTCGCGGCGGACCAGGATGCAGGCCTCGCCACGGGCGGCCGAGGCCTGTGCGGCGGTGGCCGAAAAGACCAGCTTGCCGGTCGCGGCGCCCGGGCTCGCCGCGATGCCGCGCGCGAAGGGATCGCGCGGGCCGGTCGGATCGACCTGCGGGTGGAGGAGTTCGGACAGCGCCCGCGGCTCGACCCGCAGCACCGCCTCGTCGGGCGTGATGATCCCGTCCTCGGCCAGCGCCACCGCGATCTTTACCTTGGCCCGCGACGAGCGGGTGACGCGCAGCGCGTCCAGAATGCGCAGATCGCCGTTTTCGACGGTGAACTCGATCTGCATTTCCTCGCGCAGGGCGCGGCGGCAGAGCGCACCGAAGGCCTTGAGCCGTTCGAAAATCTCGGGCGCGCGATCCTCGAACGAGGCACCGCGCGGATCGCGCGTCAGGTAGATCGCGCCCTCGGCCGCGCCCAGGGCGTCGCGCGCCTGCGCCTGCGCCCGGTAGCGGCCGGTGATCTGCGGCGCGCCGGTGACGCCCTCGACGAACTGGATGACGCCGGCGCCCGAAAGGCCCGGTCCGAGACCCAGCGCCATGCGCTGCACCACGAGGCCCAGCCCGGCATCGGCCGGCGCCCCCTTGGCCTGGCGCAGAAGTCGCGCCGTCGTTCCTTCCCACGCCCGCGCCATCGAACGCAGCACCTCGGCCAGCTGCCGAGCGGGGTCCTGCGGGAAGCGCTCGTCGGTCTCGGCCTCGTAGGCGGCCAGCACCTTCTCCAACAGATCCGGAGACGGCTCGCCCCCCGGCAGCATGTCCGCATCGAGACGCGCGACGTGCGTCGCATAGGACCGGATGAAGCGCAGATACAGCGCGTCGGCGGCCGGTGCCCCCAGCGTTTTCGCCAGTTCCGCGTGCGTCTCGTCGGTCATGCCGATGTTCAGGATCGCGCCGGGCCCGCCCCAGTCGGGATCGGCTGACGAGGGCCGCACCGACACCAGGCCGCCGCCCAACGCGTCGAGCAGCCGTCCGGCGTCGATCGTCTGGCCCTGGGCGATGGTGCGCACCGTGTCGAAGCTCAGTGCGACGGTCCTCGGCACCGGCATTTCCAGCCGGATCAGCCGCTGCAAGCACTTCGCCCGGCCGCCATGCGCGGCGGTCGAGATCGG
>JBNLCA010000424.1:0-3286 GCA_050303575.1 Paracoccaceae bacterium | reverse complement strand
CTGGGTGGAGCGCTGGGCGGCTATGTCGCCGGACCGCAGCCGGTGATCGACCTGTTGCGCCAGCGGGCGCGGCCCTACCTTTTCTCGAACGCGCTGCCGCCACCGATCTGCGCCGCCTCGCTCGCCGCCATCGACCTTGTCGAACAGGGGGAAGAGCTGCGCACGGCGCTCTTCGGGAACGCCGCCTACTGGCGCGAGGGGCTGACCAAGCTCGGCTTCACGCTCCTCCCCGGCGAGCACCCCATCGTGCCGGTCATGCTGGGCGAAGCGCGTCTGGCACAGGATTTCGCGGCCAGGCTTTTCGAACACGGCGTCTATGCGCCGGGCTTCTTCTTCCCCGTCGTGCCGAAGGGACAGGCCCGCATCCGCACCCAGATGAACGCCGCGCTGACCCGCGCCGACCTCGACGCCGCGTTTGGAGCCTTCGAGGCGGCGGGCCGCGCGACCGGAGTCATCCAATGACCAACGAAATGACGGTTCTCGCCAAGTCCAAGCCCGAGCCGGGTCTGTGGATAGAAACCCGACCGGTGCCCGAGATCGGGCCGGACGACGTGCTGATCCGCATCCACAAGACCGGCATCTGCGGGACCGACGTCCATATCTGGAACTGGGATGCCTGGGCGCAGAAGACGGTGCCGGTGCCCCTGGTGACGGGGCACGAGTTCGCCGGAATGGTGGTCGAGGTGGGCAGGAACGTCACCGATGTCGCCGTCGGCCAGCGCTGTTCGGGCGAGGGGCACCTGATCGGCAAGCATTCACGGCAGTCGCGGTCGGGGCGTTTCCACCTCGACCCCGAAACGCGGGGGATCGGGGTGAACGAGCCGGGCGCCTTCGCCCAGTACCTGCGCCTGCCGGCCTTCAACGTGGTGCCGCTGCCGGACGAGATCGACGACGAGATCGGGGCGATCCTCGATCCCCTGGGCAACGCCGTCCACACGGCGCTCAGCTTCGATCTGGTGGGCGAGGACGTCCTGATCACCGGCGCCGGGCCCATCGGGATCATGGCGGCCGCCGTGGCCCGCCATGTCGGCGCGCGAAACGTGGTGATCACCGACATCAACCCCGACCGGCTGGCGCTGGCGGCGAAGGTGGCGGACGTTGTGACGGTGAACGTGGCAGAGGAAGACCTGAAATCGGTCATCGGCCGGCTGAAGATGAAGGAGGGCTTCGACGTGGGCCTCGAAATGTCCGGCAACCAGCAGGCGCTCGATCAGATGGTCGAGGCTCTGGTGATGGGCGGCCGCATCGCGCTTCTGGGCATCCCGCCGGGCAAGTCGCCGGTGGATTGGTCCCGCATCGTCTTCAAGGCGATCACGATCAAGGGCGTCTATGGCCGCGAGATCTTCGAGACCTGGTACAAGATGATCGCCATGCTCCAGAACGGCCTCGACATCCGGGGTGTCATCACTCACCGGATGAAGGTCGCCGACTTCGCGCGCGGCTTCGAGGCGATGCGGTCGGGAAGCTCCGGAAAGGTCGTGCTGGACTGGACGTGAGCGAACGGATGCTCTCGCCCTCAGGCCACGCTCGCCGCTGACGCCGGCGGCAACTGCTCTGAGGCCGCCGCCAGCCGCCAGGCATTCCCCTCGCGGGTGAAACGGGCGGTGCCGGCCGGGGTGAAGACCGCCGTGTTGCCCGAAGCGAAGCGCTCGACCGTCACGTCCGGCCCGTCGAGCGTGATGATGTTGAAGTCGTTCGGCTCGCCCCGCACGCGGGTCGAAAGAGTCGTGCCGGCCTGGATCAGCAGCGTCTCGCGACCACCCTCGACCGCCGCGAAGGGACGGGCATGCCAGGAATGCAGGTGGCCCGACAGGACGATGTCGGCGCCGCAATCGGCCAGCTGCTTCACCGCCTCGCCGGCGCCGCGGGTCGGCTGCTTGTCGTCGCCGGGCGTCTCGGTCAGCGGATGGTGCAGGACGACGATCCGCGCCCGCGCGGGTCCGCCGAACGCCTCGCACACGCGATTCACCGCGCGGCGCGAGATCTTGCCGGCCTGCCAGGCATAGGGGTTCACGCTGTTGACGCCGACGACGCTCAGCTCGTCGTCGTGGTGCTCGGGCTCGAGCTCATTGGCGATGTGCCGGCGATAGCGCGAGAACGGGCGCCAAAGCCGCACGAACAGGTTCTCGAGAGGCACGTCATGGTTGCCGGGCACCGTGACATGCGGCGCCGGAAGCGCGTCGATGAACTCCTTCGCCGCCTCGAACTGGTGGTGCCGGGCGCGCTGCGTCAGGTCGCCCGAGATCGCGATGAGGTCGGGTGCGATCGTCCCGAGCGAGGTCAGAAGTTCCTCGACCAGACCCTCGCGGACACGGCCGAAATGGAGGTCGGAGAGATGGACGATCTTGCGCATCAGGTCTCCTTCGGGTTGTTCGGGACTATGACGTTCAGGGCGTTCTCGCGCACGCGGAACCGGTAGGGCGGAGACATACGCTCCTTCTCGCCGTCGCGGGCGATGAGGCGGTCGTGCGCCCTGCCGTCCGAGGGTTCGATCACCACGTCGCGCCCGTGCATCAGTTCGAAATCCTTGTGGCGGCGCATGCCGCGCAGCATCAGGAGCGTGGCGAATTTCAGAAGGCCCCAGCGGCCGCAGTCCGGCGCGACGAAGACCGCGAACTCGCCGTTCCTGACATGCTCGGCGCCTTCCAGGTTGAAGCTTTCCAGCTGGAAGGCCGAGAAGGCGACGAAAACCAGCGGCGTCTTCACGCGCTGCGTGCTGCCGTCCACCGTCACCTTCATCCGGCGCGAGCCGCGGAATCCGGCAAGCGTGCGCAGGACCGACCAATAGGCCAGAAGCCGGCTGCGGCCGAAGCGTTTGTAGATTTTCTCGCGGTCCGAAAGGATCGCGGGGTAAAGGCCGAAGCTGGCGTTGTTGAGGAAGATGCGGCCGTTCACCTCGCCCACATGCATCGGCTTGGGCGTGCCGGCGTGGAGCGATTGCAGCGCCTCTTCGACGTCCAGCGGCACGCCGTTGGCGCGAGCGAAATAGTTGAAAGTGCCAAGCGGCAGGACTCCCATCGTCCGTCCGCTGTCGGCCAGGCATTCCGCCACGCAGACGATGGTGCCGTCGCCGCCCGCCGCGACGATGGTCTCGTGGCCGGCGACGAGCGCCTGCTTGCAGGCGTCCGCCAGCGATCTGCCCTTCTTAACCGCCTTGACGGCGACAAGGTGCGGGTTGGCCTCGGCGTGGCGGCGAACGGCGTCGGTCTCGCCGTTGGCCCCCTTCTTGCCCGAGGTCTCGTTCATCACGATACAGACCGGCGCGACAGGCCTCGCGGCCGTTTCA
>JBNLCA010000423.1:0-6761 GCA_050303575.1 Paracoccaceae bacterium | reverse complement strand
TTCCCGACGTTCTCTTCGGTGCCATAGGTCTGGGCGGTGTCGAGGTGCCGGTAGCCCTGGCGGAGCGCCGATCCCATCGCGTCGAGGCCGCCTTGCCCGGTCAGTCCGTAGGTCCCCAGCCCGATGGCCGGAATGCCGTTTATCTCGGCTGGCATGATTCCTCCCTCGTCCGGACAATTCCGTTGACGCGCCGTCGAAGCTACATTTATATTACCGTTAATACAAGGGGCGTCGAGACGCTCAGAAATCGGCGAAAATCACAAGAAAACACGCCGAATCGGGAGGAATGAATGGCAATCCGGTGGAGCTGGGCCTCCCCTCGCATTGCACTGATCCCCGCGCTGACGATCACCGTCGTGGCGTTCCTCGGGGCGATTCTCTGGACCATCTGGATCTCGTTCACCCGCTCGCGCCGCTTTCCCGATTACCAGCTGAACTGGGAGGACCTGTCGCGGCAGTACGACCGGCTCTTCGGCGACAACGCCTGGGTCGGTTCGCTGGCCAACGTCATCTTCCTGGCGATCGGAAGTGGGCTTGCCATCGTCTTCGGTTTCATCCTTGCCGCCATGATCGAGCGCGAGAAGCGCGGCGAGGGCGTCTTCCGGACGATCTTTCTCTATCCGCTTGCGGTGTCCTTCATCGTCACCGGTCTCGTCTGGCGCTGGATGTTCAACCCCGACCTCGGGGTCGAGAACTTCCTGCACGGCCTCGGTTTCGAGAACGCCAGCTTCAACTGGCTCGGCGACCGGACCACCGCGATGTACGGGATCATCCTCGCCTCGATCTGGCACGGTCTGGGCTTCTACATGGCGCTGATGCTGGCCGGGCTGAAGTCGATCAACTCCGAGATCTGGAAGGCGGCGCGTCTCGACGGGGTGGGGATATGGCGGCTCTATGTCGAGATCATCATCCCGATGCTGAAATTCACCTTCCTGACCTGCGCCATCCTTCTGTCGCTGGGCGTCGTCAAGACCTATGACATCGTCCTTGCCATGACCGGCGGCGGGCCGGGAACCTCGACGTGGACGCCGGCCTACTTCGTCGTCAACTCGTTCCAGTCGCGCGGCAACATCGGCTACGCCTCGTCCGCGGCGGTGATGATGCTGGTGATGACGGCGGTGATCTTCCTGCCGCTGGTCCTGCTGACGGCCTGGCAGACCGGGCGCCGCGAGGCCGAGGTGAGATGAGCACCGTGGCCGACATCGCCGCGCCCGTGGCGCGACCGCGCCGCCGCAAGCGGATCAAGGGGTCGTCCATTGCGGTCCTCGTCTTCCTGACGATGTGCGCGGCCTTCGTGTCGATCCCGCTCTATGTCGTCTTCGTCACCTCGTTCAAGACGCTCGATCAGATCGCGCTGGGCGAGATCTTCGCGCTGCCGACGACCTGGACGTTCGAGCCCTGGCGCAAGGCCTGGTCCGAGGTCTGCGCCGGGATGACCTGCAACGGCGTCAGCGCGGGGTTCTGGACGTCGCTCAAGATCCTCTTTCCCAGCCTGATCCTGTCGATCGGCATCTCGTCCGTCACCGGATACGCGCTGGCCCTGTGGAAGATCCGCTGGGCCGGGACGTTTCTCTTCATCCTCTTCATGTGCGCGTTCGTGCCGTTCCAGATCATCATGATCCCGCTCGTGGTGCTGAACTCGCATATCGGGCTTTACGGGACGGTCTGGTCGGTGGCCTTCGTCCACGCGATCCTGTCGATGCCGCTTCTGACGCTGATCTTCCGCAACTTCTACAAGGACATTCCCGACGAGATCGTGAAGGCGGCGATCATGGATTCGGGCAGCTTCTGGCGCATCTTCTTCGAGATCATCCTGCCGATGTCGGCCAACATCATGATCGTCGTCCTGATCCTGATGATCACCACGGTCTGGAACGACTACCTGATCGGCCTGACCTTCGGTGGCGTCGGCACCCAGCCGATGACGGTGATCCTGGCGAACACGGTCATCACCTCGTTCGGCGAGGTCAAGTACAACGTCGACATGGCGGCGGCGCTTCTGACCGCGATCCCGCCGCTGGTCGTCTATTTCGCGCTCGGCAAGTTCTTCGTGCAGGGCATCACCGCCGGGGCGATCAAGGGGTAGGGCAGTGCCGGACGTCATCTTCAGCGATATCCTGAAAAGCTTCGGCAAGGTGACCGTGCTGAAGGACCTGAACCTGAAGGTCGAGGATGGCGAGTTCCTCGTGCTTCTCGGCCCTTCGGGCTGCGGCAAGACCACGCTTCTGAACCTCCTGGCGGGGCTCGAGGAGGTCACATCGGGCTCGATCACCATCGGCGACCGCGACGTTACCGACCTCGACCCCAAGGACCGGGGCCTGGCGATGGTGTTCCAGTCCTACGCGCTCTACCCCACCAAGACGGTGCGCGGGAACCTGATGTTCGGCCTTTCCTCGCGCGGTCTCGGCCGGGCCGAGATCGACGAGCGCGTCAAGTGGGCGGCCGGCCTTCTGCAGATCGACCACCTCCTCGACCGCAAGCCAGCGCAGCTCTCGGGCGGCCAGCGCCAGCGCGTCGCCATCGGGCGGGCACTCGTCAAGAACGTCGAGGTGTTCCTTTTCGACGAGCCCCTCTCGAACCTCGACGCGAAGCTCCGCACCGAGATGCGGCTCGAGATCAAGCGCCTCCACAACGAGCTGAAGAAAACCATCGTCTTCGTCACCCACGACCAGGTCGAGGCGATGACGATGGCGACCCGCATCGCGGTGATGAACGGCGGGGTCATCCAGCAGATCGGTACGCCCGACGAGATCTACGAGCGTCCGGCGAACCTTTTCGTCGCCGAATTCATCGGCTCGCCCGCCATGAACATGCTGCGCGGCCGGCTCGAGAAGGACGGCAACAGGCTGACCGCCGTGCACGAGGGGACGGGCGTTCGGCTCGACCTGTCGGATTACGCCTTCTCAGCCCCGCCCGAGGACGGGCGCGCTGTGGTCATCGGCCTGCGCCCCGAGCATTTCCACGTCGGCCCGGTGAACGGGACCGTTCCGGCGGCCGAGTTCGCCTTGCCGGTGCGCTACACCGAGAAGACCGGAAGCGACGTCACCATGTTCCTCGACGGCGGCACTGACGGGCTGCTGGCCGTCCGCTTCGATCACAAGCACCACCACGTCCCCGCGGCCGGCGAAGTGCCGGCGGTGAGCTTTCCGAAAGACCGTTTCGACATCTTCGACGCCGAAACGGAAGAGAGACTTTAAAGGCCGAATGGCCGTTCAAGGGAGGACAAGGAATGAAACGCAGAACGATACTTGGGCTAGGCACGGCGCTGGCGATGGGGATCTCCACGCTCGCCGCCGGGGCGGCCGAGCTTACGATCTTCCACTCGTGGTCGAATGAATCCGAGATCAACGCGCTCAACGTCTTCGTGGGCGCGCTGAAGGAGCGCGGCCACACGATCACCGAACTGGCCGTGCCGCACGAACAGTCGGGCGCGGGCGGGCCGATCGTCAGCCTGGTGATCGCCGGCACCCCGCCGAACATCTTCCTCACCGGCAACGCCGACATCTACCGCGACATCCGTGACCGCGGGCTCGGCCAGACAGTGGGCGCGCTTTTCGACGAGATCGGCGCCACCGAGAATTTCGCGGCGCCGGTGCGCGACGCGATCAAGGTCGACGGCGAGGTTCGCAAGATCCCGACCGGCATCCATATCGACGGCATCATCTACTACAACATGGCGGTGGCCGAGGCGGCGGGGGTCGATCCGACGGCGTGGACATCGGTCGACGAGATGTTCGCCGACATGGAGAAGGTTCAGGCCGCCGGCTACAACTTCATGGCGATGGGCGGCAACACATTCCAGGCCGGCTACCTGACCCATGCCCTGATCGCCGGCATCGCCGGACCCGACATCTACAACCGCTTCTACTTCGTGGGTGAGGACGGCAAGCCGGACGAGACCGTCTTCGAGGAACAGGGTCTTCGCGACGCGATCGAGGTCTTCCGCCGCATCACCGCCCAGGCCGACGACGGCTGGGTGAACCGGCAGTGGAACGAGTCGACCAACACGGTGATCTCGGGCCAGACGCTGATGCACCTCCACGGCGACTGGATGAAGGGTCAGTGGCGCGCCAACGACAAGGTTCTGGGCGAGGATTACAACTGCATCAACCTGCCCGGCACCAAGGCCCTCGCCGTGACCGTCGACGCGATGGGCATCCTCGGCGGCGACCCGGTCTCGGAAGAACAGCTGGCGGCCGAGTTCGAGATGGCCGAGATCGTGGTCGATCCGGTCAGGAACGCCGAGTTCGCCTCGTTCAAGGGCTCGACGCCGGTCCGCGTCGATGCGCCTACGGAAAGGCTCGACGCCTGCAACCGGCTCGTGCTCGACTCGCTCGCCATCGAGAACAACTGGGTGCTGAACCCGTTCTACATCTCGGATTCGGACTGGATCAACTCGGTCTGGAACACGATGTTCACCTTCCAGGGCGATCCCTCGATGACGACCGACGACGCGATCGCGATGCTCAGGGACGAGTTCGACGCGATCTTCAACTGACCGGGTGGACTCCGGTTTCCCCCGAAAGGCCCCGGTTCGCGTGACCGGGGCCTTTCACTTTCCTTCGACGGGCGAACCGGACGGTGTGGACGGAGCCGTTCTGCGATTACCTCCGGCCGACCCTTCCCGGCGTGATTATCAAGCGCTTGTTCCCTGACATTCCCCGCCCGGTGGGCTATTGCTGCGACAGGACAGTTTGGCCGCCCTTGCGCCGCCTGAGCGCAGCCGTGGCGGCAAAGGGATTTTCGCCGGATGCGATCCGACAGTGAAGCTCATCGCGAGACGTTTCCGCGCACCGGGCCGCGCCTGGCGTCCCTGCGGGACATCTTCGGGGTCGATCTCCGGACTCTCGCCCTCTTTCGGGTGCTCCTCGGCCTCTACCTGATCGCCGACCTCGTCCTCAGGGCGCGCGATCTTTCGGCACATTACACCGATTTCGGCGTCCTGCCGCGCGAGGTCGTGGTCACCTTCCTCTCGCCCGCCGCCATCTCGTTCCACCTGACGAACGGCAGCACGCTCTTCCAGTCGGCGCTCTTCCTGATGGCGGGCCTCTTCGCCGCGATGATGGTCATCGGTTGGCGCACGCGGGCCGCAACCATCGCCAGCTGGCTGATGCTGCTCTCGCTCCAGAACCGGAACCCGATGATCCTCTCGGGCGAGGACAACCTTGCAATCCTGCTGCTCTTCTGGGCGATGTTCCTGCCGACCGGCGCGCGCTGGTCGGTCGACGCGGCGCTGGACACCAGCCCTTCGCGCGCTCCCGAAAGCTATCTCTCGGTCGCCACCTTCGCGCTTCTGATCCAGGGCATGTCGGTCTATTTCTTCAGCGCGCTTCTGAAGTCCGACCCGGTCTGGATGCCGGACGGAACGGCGGTCTACTACGCGCTGAACCTTGATTATTTCGCCACGCCCTTCGCGCTCTGGTTCCGGCAGTTCGAAACATTGCTGCAGGGTCTGACCTACTACGTCTGGACGCTGGAGCTGCTCGGGCCGATCCTGATCTTCTCACCGATCCTGCACCGGCCGCTGCGCGCGGTCGTCATGGTGCTCTTCATCACCCTGCACGTCGGCATCTGGATGTGCCTCGAGGTCGGTCTCTTCCCGGCGATCTCGATCATCATGAACCTGACCTTCATGCCTGGCTGGATGTGGGACGGGCTCGCGCGCAGGCTGGGCCTCGGCGAGGGCAGGGCGGTGCGGCTCTGGTACGACCGCGACTGCGGGTTCTGTTTCAAGCTCTGCCGGATCCTCGCGACGTTTCTGTTCCTGCGGGACGTCCCCATCGCCCCGGCGCAGGACGACGAACGGATCGGCGCGCTTCTCGAACGGGAGAACAGCTGGGTCGTCACCGACGGCGGGGCGGAGTTCCTCAGGTCGGACGCGATGCGCCGGCTCTTCGCGGCCTCGCCGGTCTTCTGGCCGCTCGCCCATGTTCTGGCGCTGCGTCCGGTCGTGTGGCTGGGCGACGCGGTCTATGGCTGGATTGCGCGGAACCGCTCCTGGCTTGCCGCCGGATCGGCGCGCCTTCTGCCCATACGGCCGGTGCGGACGGACCTCGGGCCGATGGCAAGCACCGCCGCCGCGCTCGCCCTGGTCCTCGTGATGGTCCAGAACGTCTCGACCCTGCCGGCCGCGGGGCTGACCCTTCCGGACGGGTTCGTCCGCGTCCGCCAGGCCTTTGGCCTCTACCAGAACTGGACCATGTTCGCGCCCTATCCCGAGCTCACCAGCCCCTGGCCGGTGATCCGGGGCGAGCTGACCGACGGTACCGTCGTCGACGTCTACAACGGAACCGTGGGCGAGCCGGACACAACCCGGCCGGCGGTCGTCTCGGCAGTCTATGCCAACTACCGCTGGCGCAAGTTCCTCTCGCTGCTCGAGGACCAGAGCTACGAGGACGGGCCCCAGTGGCTTGCCCTGAACTACGGCCGCTATCTCTGCCGCAGGTGGAACGACGGCACCTCGGACCTGCCGCCGCTGAAGAGCTTCGTGATCACCTTCCACGTCGAGTGGACCGGCGCGCCGGGCGAACCGAGGGAGTTCTTCGTCAATCCGGTCTGGACACACGACTGTTTCGGCTGACCGGTGACATGAGCCAGCGGTCGCCCGGAGCCGCACGTCGAGCTACTGAAGACCAATGTCCGCTTCGGGCCGCTGCACACCTTGATTGCAAAGGGGTGCGCCCTGTGGCGCACCCGGCTGGTTTGCGGCGAGAAGTTCAGAAGAAGCCCAGCGTGTTGGGATTGTAGCTGACCAGCATGTT
>JBNLCA010000422.1:0-6070 GCA_050303575.1 Paracoccaceae bacterium | reverse complement strand
CCAGCATCGATTGCGGCGGCAACCGGCGGGCCTGGGACGAAACAGTGATCGAGCTTCTCGATGGACCGGGCGGCGAACATATGCGGCTTGGCCGGTTGGTCTTCATTCTTGATCAGAGCGTGACGGCGATCCCTAAGCTGGAAGGCGTGCCTCTGGCGGTCGAATACGCGCCGGGGAACCGGGGGCTGCGCCGTTACAGGATCGCGGGCGTCGAGGCGGGGGCCAAGCGGATCATCGTCGCGCTGTCGGACGGGGCGGCGCAGTGCAAGCCCGCCGCGGAACGCGCGGCGCTGTCGGCAGGCGCGTGCTGCTCGAGTTGCGGGACGGCGGCCTAGGTCTCAGGCCCAACGCTCCCCGGCGCGGGACAAGGCGAAGTCCCCGCGCCGGGCGCTCGGCAATGTCCTCGGACCAACGGCGGACAGTGGCTTGCCCAGTCCCGGCTAGCGTCCGCGCTCGTGCGCCGGACTCTGTGCAACGAACCGGACGATCTCGTCCGCCGCGTCCTCGTCGTGGCCGAGCCAGATATGACCCCCGGTCGGGTAGATCACCAGCCGGGCGGAGGGGACATGCCCGGCGATCAGGCGTGCGGTGGCGGCAGTGCCGAACCGGTCGTCCTCGGACGAGATGACGAGCGTCGGCACGGTCAGGCGCGATATGTCGAACGCGGCCGGGTGGCCCGCATAGTGGCCGTCAAGCGCGATCCCCTCGGCGCGGCGGCTGATCGGCATCAGCTCGGCCAGGATGGCGCGGGCGCGGGCCCGTTCCTCGGCCGACACGGTGCCAAGAAGCGCCGGGTCGGTGGCAAGGAGCGTACCGATCATCTGGTCCGGCGCCAGCGTTGCGGCCGCCCAGAACCAGCGGTCCGAGGTCAGGAGGCGCGAGACGAAAAAGCGCTGGAGTGCTGTGAACTCGACCGGATCCTGGCCGGTCAGGTTCGCCGCCGGGACGAGCAGGATCAGGGCCGAGCAGCGGTCCGGGTGGCGCAGCGCGAACTCGGCGGCCGACAGCGCACCGGCGGACCCTCCGGCGACGGGCAGGCGGTCGATGCGAAGATGGTCGAGGAGGTCGGCGAAGGCGTCAGCCTGCGCGGCGGGCGAGGGGTCTGCCGGCACCGGGGTTCCCGGATAGCCGAAGCGCGAGGGCGCGATGACCTGAAGGCCGCGCCGCACCAGCCCGGCGCCGAAGCGCAGGCCCTGGTCCCAGCCGCCGCCGGTACCGTGCACCATCATCAGGGGCGCGCCGCGGCCGGCGACGGCGTAACCGTGCGTGCCCCACCGGGTCGGAGCCGTGAGGACGGCGCCGTTGAGCCTCTGGCTCGCCGCCGCGACGGTTGCGCGGTACGCGCCTGTGGCCCAGCCGGTGCCGAGAAGCGCCGCCCCGGCGAGCGCGGAGGTCAGGAAATGGCGGCGGCTCGGCATGGCGCCCTCGCGTCGGGAGTGACCGCGCAAGACTTCGGTCCGGCGGGAACGGCGCACCATGATCCAGGACAATCCTCGCGACGATTGCCCCCTGAATGCGACAACGGCCGGATCCGAGGATCCGACCGTTGCGCGTAGCGTCGTGGAATGGTGTCCCGCCCCCGGGGCCTATTCCTCGTCTTCCCCCGGAGGGTAATTCGCTTCGAGCCCGCCCTTGTTGCCCTTGCCGGGGCGAACCACGGCGCCCTTGTCGAGGTCGCCCGAGAAGACGCGGGCGATCGCGGTGCGAATGCCGGCGTCGTCGGTGGACCAGTTCATCGTCTGGACCTCGCGCAGGTGGAGGCGCACGACCTCCTCGAAGCCCTTGGCAAGCCGGTTGCGGATGTCGAACGCCTTGTGTGCCCCGCGCCGGGCGCGGCCGCGGGTGCGGTGGCCGAGGCGGTAGAGCCGGGCGGCGAAGAGGTTCGCCAGCCGCTGGTCGCCCGAACGGCTCAGGATCTCGTGCACGCCCTCCATGAAGAGGTCGGCGTCGAGCATCGTCAGCGCGTCCTCGCGGGCGAGCGGCGTCAGCCAGAACCAGGTATAGGCGCCGGCGCCAAGATCCTTGCGGGCGCGCTGCGCTGCCTTGCGGGCGGCGCGGTCGATCTCGCCGAACGTGCCGTACCAGTTCGGCATCAGGTAGCGCGCGTGCGCTTCCAGCATGCCGGGGTTGGACGGGTCGAGATCGGCCCAGTCCTCGTACCAGTCGCGCAGGAACTTCAGGCCGCCGTCGATGCCGGGGGCGAGCAGGTAGCGCGCCTCGGCCAGCATGGGCGAGTTCCATTCGATCGGCTCGAACCCTTCGAGCACGTCCTCGGCCTCGGCAAAGCGGGCGCGGAAGGCGTTCAGACCGTCGGGCGAGACCTTGCCATGTTCGCCGCCGCGCTCGGCCCAGCCGAGGTCGATCAGCGCGCGGGCGACGATGACGGCGGCCACGTAGTCGTCCGCGTGCTCGACGCGCATCGCCTTGAGGCGGGCGAGCCCCTGGTGCGCGGTCGGATGGCGCGAGGGGTCGGAAAGGTTGCGGGTCACGGCGCTGCGGGCGCCAAGGAGGGCCGCCTCGTAGCGGCGGGTGCCGGATGCGCTGTGCGCGCGGGTCTGGTCGAGGTCGCGCAGCCTGCCCAGCACCTCGTCCCAGGCGCCGTCTCGCACCAGGGCCTCGAACTCCGAGATGATCTCGATCCGCTCCTGAAGCTCGGGCGAGGCAAAGTTCCAGGGCAGGATGATCCTGCGCTGAAGTTCCGCGGGATCGGTCCAGCCGGCGGGTGCCCGCGTCGGCAGCTCCACGACCTGCCCGCCACCGGACGCATCGGCGGTGAGCGGCTTCATCCCGTTTACGGCCCGGATCAGACGCCACGGCAGCGACTGGGTGGGCATTTCACTCGTTACAAGCTGCGCGTTTTTCATATCGTCCCGGCTTTTACTCGGTGCCATGACCAATTGTGGCTCAATTGTGGTAATCGCATGGTGCATGTTTGTCCGCACCGTGGCAAGGCCTTTCAGAAGAACATGTTACGATATTTGCACAGGGTCCCGGGGACGGCGAAGGGGCGGAATTCCGCTCATCTTTCCTTTAAAACTTGTCCGATCTGCGCCTGCGGGGCAGATTTCCACGGCCGAACGCCTGGGGTCGGCTCAGACAAGAAACCGAATGTTTCCGATTTGCCGTGCTGTCGTGCTGTGCGCCGTTCTGGCTGGATGCAGCTTTTCCTCGCGGGACCACCAGCCCGGTGACATGCCCCCCATGCGGTGGGATTTCCACCCCGAGGCAAGTCAGTGGACCTCGGCCACCATCGTCGCGCTCGAGCACCAGGGCGCCGCCTTGGCGACGCTCGTTCCGGCCGACATCGAGACGTTCTGCCCGGGCTATGCCAGCAACGACATCGAGGAGCGGCGCGCCTTCTGGGCCGGCCTCTTCTCGGCGCTCGCCAAGCACGAGAGCACCTGGAACCCGGCCGCCTCGGGCGGCGGCGGGCGCTGGATCGGCCTGTTGCAGATCTCGCCGCGGACGGCGGGCTATTACGGATGCGTCGCGGACGACGCGTCGGAACTGAAGGACGGGGCGGCCAACCTGGCCTGCGGTGTGCGGATCGCGGCGATCCAGGTGGCGCGCGACAACCTCGTCGCCGGCAACGGAGCGCAGGGTGTCGGCCGCGACTGGGCGCCGTTCCGCAATCCTGCCAAGCGCGCCGACATCGCGGCCTGGACCAGCAGCCAGAGCTACTGCCAGTAACCGGCGCCGCCTGCTGCAGATGATCAGCTTCGCCTGACCGTCACCCGCCGAGCCGTCAGAGCGGCGGCAAGGTCATCGGCCGGGGGCATCGCTTCCTCGGACAGCAGAACCGTGCGGCCGCCTCCGAGTTCCAGCCGGCAGCTGCCCGGATCGTCGCCGCGGCCGGTGATCTGGGCCGCTTCGATCTCGTCCAGTGGCCAGACGCCCTCGAACCCCCGGGTCCAGACCTTGAGCGTCTGGTCATCGAGCGTGATCCGCAATCGCTGGTGATAGTTGAAGTATTGAAAGCTCACGCTCGCCACCAGAACCGCCAGCGCCAGAAGGCCAAACGCCGACCAGGACATGTCGATCAGGCGGAAGAGCAAGAAGAAGGGAACCATCGCGGCGAACACGACGACACTCGGCCAGCGCCGCTCCCTGGCGACATGCTCATAGACGGGCGCCGCCACGGTCTACTTGATCCGGAAGACGCGCTTGATCTCGTCCAGCGCTTCGCCCTGCTGCGGCGAGAGGACGCCGCCCCCGGCCTCGGCGATGCGCTGGATCACCTCCATCGAGGTGGTCAGCCCCTCGGCGCCGGCCAGACGGTTGACCTGGCGGGCGAGGCGCGCGACGGCGGGCTGCGGGCCGTTGCAGCAATTGACGAACCAGTGGCCGAGGATCGTCATCTCCTCGGCGTCGGCATGGCTGAGGTCGAGCGAGGATTGCAGCCCGACCACCAGCGCCTTCTTCTCCTCGGTCGTCGGCAGGCCCGAAAGCTCCATGAAGGCGGTCGCCAGCCCGCCGATCGCGACCTTCTTGTCCTCGATCGAATCCACCGGGTGGCGGTCGGCCTTGCGGCGAAAGCCGAAGCGGCGGGCGGCGCCAAGGACCGTTTCGGCCATGTCGGCAACTTCCGAGGCGACATGCGCGGCGTTGCGCGCGCGGTTCATCCAGAACAAGGCGGCGCCGGCGAGGGCAAGAATGGCAAGCAGCACTGGCATCAATTCGCTCCGTCAAACTCCCCCTCGCGGTAGAGTAGCGGACCCGGGCGACGGCGCAAGCGTCAGGTTGTGCGCTCGATGGCGACGCCGTGCTTCCTGAGGTGGTCGAAAAGCGCGCCGGCCGGCGGCAGGGCGCTTTGGGGAAGCGTGATCTCCTCGCCTTCGTGGGTGCGCAGGGTGCAGCCGTTCCGGTCGGTCGCAAGTGCGATCCGGTCGAGCGCGATCGCGCCCGCCTCGGTGCCGCGCCACCATTTCAGCCGTCCCCTGGCGATCGAGACGCCGGATGGATCGCCCATCACCCGGTAGAGCGCGAGGAAGGGAAGGGGCAGGGCAAGGCCGGCCGAGGCGATCCCCCAGTCGCCGCGAACGAAGCCCACGGCGACGAAGCCGAGACCGGCGCCGATCCCGGTCCAGAGCGCGATACGTCGGCCGTGGCGTTGGAAATAGTAGGGCGATGCGCTCATCTGGCGTGGCAGGCGGAGCCGGGTAGGAGGTCTCAGGCGCGGCGGCCCCGCGGTCCTTCGGCCCAGTGGTGCACCGATTTCCCTCGGCACGCAAGAAACGGCTTGGCCGGATCCTCGGCGGGAAACAGTCAGGGGGGCAGGAGTTCGGTCCTGCCCCCCTGGGGCACGAGCGCCAGGAGGGCGGGGGCGTCGTGCTGAAGGATGACCCCTGGGGCCGCGGTCGCGCACCAAGGCACAGACCGTCGACCTTGAGACGGGAAGATGCGCCGATCTTGTGCGGCGATCCCGGTACCTGCCGATGGATGGCGGCAGGCAAGCCACGTCGTCAGGGTCACGAGAAGGCCGATCCCCGCAACGGCGGAGGCGTCGGCCGGCATGTGGGTCGCGGCGGTGAGACAGGCGCACAGGGCCACCGTCCCGATGGCGAGGAAATCTCGCCCCCGGCGCGGAACGTAGCAATGAAAGTCGGTGCCGTTCACGTCGAAATACCTTCCCCCACGTCACCATCATAGCAAGAACGGCGGCGAAAATCCTTAACGGACGTTAAGGCTCTGTCGCGCGGCGAGGCGGCGGAAAGTTCTTTCCACCGGGTATTCTCTCGGAATTTCATCCGGTTGACGCAACCGGTGCGTGTATACATCGGCGGTGGCGCAAGCATGCGTCAGCGTGTCGCACCCCGATCTTCGGCGATCGGACCGCGTTTCGCGCCGAGGGACGGCGGTTCGGGGTCGGCGCCGGACTCCCCTGTCTGCGCGGGGTCCGGCCGCCGTTTCCATCCCACCCCCGACCGCGGAGGCCGGTCGAGTTCAGCGCACCTGCCGATTCCCGTCAAGATAGATTAAGTTATTCATGTTCAACTTTTGGTTGAATAGCGCCCGCCCGGCCGTTCGCGGCCGAACCGTGATGACGCTTCGCCAAACACGCTCTCCCTGG
>JBNLCA010000421.1:0-2572 GCA_050303575.1 Paracoccaceae bacterium | reverse complement strand
GCGAGGAGGCCCACGAGGCGATCCGGCGGGCGCGGATGCAGGGCAAGCGGGTCTGGGGCGAGCCCCTGATCCAGCACCTGACGCTGGATGACAGCGAATACAGGAATGCCGACTGGGACCACGCCGCGCGACGGGTCATGTCGCCGCCCTTCCGCGACAAGAAGCACCAGGACAGCCTGTGGAATGGGCTGGCGTCCGGCTCGCTCTCGGTCGTGGCGACGGACCACTGCGCCTTCACGACCGAGCAGAAGCGCTACGGGGTGGGCGACTTCACCAAGATCCCGAACGGGACCGGGGGCCTCGAGGACCGGATGCCGATGCTCTGGACCTATGGCGTCGCAACGGGCCGGATCACGATGAACGAGTTCGTCGCGGTGACCTCGACCAACATCGCGAAGATCCTGAACTGCTATCCCAAGAAGGGCGCGGTGCTGGTCGGCGCCGATGCCGACCTCGTGGTCTGGGACCCCGAGAAGGAGAAGACGATCACTGCCTCGGCCCAGCAATCGGCCATCGACTACAACGTCTTCGAGGGCAAGAAGGTGAAGGGCCTGCCGCGCTTCACGCTTTCGCGCGGCTACGTCGCGATCCACGACGGCGAGGTCCGCACCAAGGAGGGTCACGGCGAGTTCGTTGCACGCCCTGCAAATGGCGCTGTGAACAAGGCGCTTTCCACATGGAAGGAACTGACCGCGCCGAGGAAAGTCGAGCGGAAAGGCATTCCGGCGAGCGGGGTATGAGGTCAGACGAGGTGGTCGAGCTCGGGCAACAGGACGACGCTTTCCTGCTCGTGCGGGTCGGTGCGGGCGATGACCGCACGGGCCGGTGCGTCCGAGCGGTTGAGCGGCAGGTGAGGCACGTCGGCGGGGATGTAGATCAGATCGCCGGCGCAGGTCTCCATGAAATGCTCGAGCCGCTCGCCCCAGTACATGACCGCCTCGCCCTCGATGACGTAGATCGCCGTCTCGTGCGTGGCGTGCTTGTGCGCCTTCGCCCGTCCGCCCGGCGGAATGGTCAGAAGATGCATGCAGATGCCCTGCGATCCCGTCGCCTCGCGCGAGATGCCTTCAAAATAGTCGAAGCCCTGCTTGCCGGAGTAGGTTCCGGACGGGCGGATCTTGGTGCAGGATGGCATCGGGCGGACTCCTTTTCAGAACGGGCGCGATTGGACCACCGGTACCACCGCGCCCGCCAGACGCGGAGGGTTTTCTGATGCGCCTCGTCGCCCTGATCCTTGCCGGCATCTTCGCCTATGTCGCGACCGTCTCGGACGGCTGGCTCCCCGCCGTCGCGGTTGCCGGCGCATTTCTGGTCGGGGCGTTCCTGTGGAACGCGGGCGGCAGCGCCGAGGCGCGCAGCATTCGGATCGAGAAGGCGAAGGTCCAGGCGAGCCAGCTTGACCCGTTCGTGACCGAAAGGGTCAAGGCGATCGCAATGGCCGGGCGCAAGATCGAGGCGATCAAGGAGTTGCGTGCGGCGACCGGGCTGGGCCTGAAAGAGGCGAAGGAGGCCGTCGAGGCGATGGTGGATGATGGTCGCTGAAACGGGCGCGGAAGATGTCCTGACGGCGCAAGGGGAGCGGATGAGCGACACGGTGATAGCTGCCGAAGGGTTGGACCTCGTCTTTCAGACGGCGGACGGGCCGGTCCATGCGCTGAAGGATGTCGGTCTGTCGGTCGGCCGCGGCGAGTTCGTCTCGTTCATCGGGCCGTCGGGCTGCGGCAAGACCACCTTCTTGCGCTGCGTGGCGGCCCTGGAGGAGCCGACAGGCGGAACGCTGACGGTGAACGGCATGAGCCCGGATGCCGCCCGCAAGGCGCGTGCCTACGGTTACGTGTTCCAGGCGGCGGGGCTCTATCCATGGCGCACGATTGCGGGAAATGTGAAACTTCCGCTCGAGATTATGGGCTATTCCAAGAGCGAGCAGGAAGAACGTGTTCGAAAAGTGCTGGAGCTCGTCGACCTCGGCGGGTTCGGGGGCAAGTTCCCCTGGCAACTTTCCGGCGGGATGCAGCAGCGCGCCTCGATCGCGCGGGCCTTGGCGTTCGATGCCGACCTTCTCCTGATGGACGAGCCCTTCGGGGCGCTGGACGAGATCGTCCGCGACCGGCTGAACGAGGAGCTTCTAAGGCTCTGGAACGCGACCGGAAAAACGATCCTTTTCGTCACCCATTCCATCCCCGAGGCGGTCTATCTTTCGACCCGGATCGTCGTCATGTCGCCCCGACCCGGGCGGATCACCGACGTCATCGAAAGCCCCCTTCCGCGCGAAAGGCCGTTGGATATCCGCGACAGCCGGGAGTTCATCGACATCGCCCACCGCGTCCGCGAAGGGTTGAGGGCGGGGCATTCCTATGACGGCTGAGGCCGATGCACAGGCCGTACACAATGCGTGCACAGGCGGTACACCGCCGGGCTCGCACCGGGCGCGCGCCAGACCCTTGCCGAGCGCCCGTGGGCGGCGCAGTCAACGACAAGAGCGAGATGCCGCGTTGGCGAAGAAAGAGCAGGACGGAGCAATGATTTTCAAAGCGATGACAAGAGGATTGGTGGCGCTGGGGCTGACGGTCTC
>JBNLCA010000420.1:0-3100 GCA_050303575.1 Paracoccaceae bacterium | reverse complement strand
TGACGGCATGGTCGCTGACCCAGCCGCCGAGCGTGAGGTAGCTTCTCAGCAGCGTCGGCATCTCGAGCATTGCCCGCCGCGGGTCGGGCTTGTGCGCGCCCAGTTCGCGGGCGAACCGGAAGACCTCGGGCGCCCTGACCTTCGGGACGAGGCGTTCCGGCGCGAGGTGCCGGTGCGCGAGGAGCGCGAAAGCCTCGATATGCGGCGCCGCCTCCGTCCCGGCGAAGGACGAGCAGCCGAAAAGGAGATCGACCCCCTCGCCGTCGATAAAGCGCGTCATCTCGGCCCAGGCGACGCGCAGAATGTCGGTGTCCTTGACATCGGGATGGATGCAGAAGCGCCCCATCTCGACCATCCGTCCCGCATAGGCCGCCAGCGGCGAAAGGTCGTAGAACTGGGCCGAATAACTACGGCCGATCTCGGCCCCGCCGGACAGCGGCATGAGCCGGAAGCAGCAGACCAGCCGGTCGGTCTCGGCCTCCTCGATCAAGACGTGCTGGCAGAGGGAATCAAAGGCGTCCCGGTCGAGGCCGTCGGCCCGAACCTGCCCCCGCGGCGCGAGGAAGGCAGCGTGGCGCAACGCCTGGGCGCGGACGATGTCGGCAGCATCCCGGGCGAAGAAGGCGCGATAACGACCTTTTGACAGGGCGTACATGGCCCGCGTCTCCTTGTCCCTTGGCCGGTGCGGTGCGACACCTTAAATATGGGCAGGACGGCGAAGGTCCACAAGATATTGCAGCATTCGTGCGGATGGAGGTGCAATGGCCGACAAGGTGGTGAAATCGGATGCGGAATGGCAGGCGCAACTGAGCGATCTGGCGTTCAAGGTGACGCGCAAGCACGGCACCGAACGCGCCTTCACGCATGACGATTTCCCGAAGGAGGCCGGCACCTTCCGCTGCGTCTGCTGCGGCGCGGCGCTCTTCGACCAGGAGCACAAGTTCGACAGCGGCACCGGCTGGCCCTCGTTCTTCCAGCCGCTTGATCCCGAGATGGTCGGCGAAAGCGAGGACCGGAGCTGGTTCATGCGCCGGACCGAGGTGCACTGCAACCGCTGCGACGCGCATCTGGGCCACGTCTTTCCGGACGGTCCCAAGCCCACGGGCCTGCGCTACTGTATCAATGGGGTCGCGCTCAACTTCGAGCCCGAGGGCGACTAGCGCCCCTCGCCCATCATGCCGACGCCGTGACGGTAGGGGTTGGTGAACGGCTTGCCGTTGAACGTGTGGGTGCAGCAGAGGCAGGCCGGCCAGAGCGTCTCGACGCCCTGATCGGGCGCCACAAGCGCCAGAACGCCCTCGTCATCTACGAAAAGTCCGCTCCAGTAGCTGCTTTCGCCCACCCGCACGACCGGTTTTCGGTCTGCCTCGATGCGGGCGACGATCCAGAAGATCGGGTCGGGCCGGTCGAGGCGCGCCACGGCCTCGCTATGGACTTCGTGCCACGGTCGGCCGACGCGCGATTGCAGGAACCGGAAGAGCGGCGTGTAGTCGCGCCCGTGCCGCAGGCCGGAATGCATGGACCCCCGCATCGTATCGGCCCGGGCCGTGGCCTTGGTGTTCCGCTCCCAGCGCGCCTCGCCGCCGCGGCCATGATGGACACCGTGGGTGCGTGTGTTGACCTTTCGGTACAGGGGCTCCTTGGCGCCCCGCGCCATCAGTCGACGAGATCCTCGGCGCGCAGCCTGCCGAGGTTGCCCAGAAGCTGGCGGATGAACGAGACGTTCTTGATCGAGGTTTCGGTCACGCGCCGGGAAAGGACGATCATCCGACCCTTCTCGAGCCCAAACTGCTCGATATTCTCGACCACGCCGGCCTGGTCGAAGGAGATCGCGAGGACCTGGCGATCGACCTCCTTCGGCTCGCGCGGACCGAAGGTTTCCCAGCGGGACCGGACGTAATAATAGCCCGACCCGGTGATCAGGCCCGAGGCCGAGGGTGCGCCGATCGACGACGCGACGGTTTCGCGCGTGTCGACGCCGACGGTGATCAGCGACAGGTCCTCGTCGTTGGGATAATAGCCGTGATTGCGCACGATCGGCTTGCAGGCCGCCACGAGCAGAAGCGTGACCGCAAGGATCACGCCGGTAACCCGGACCGTTGCTCGTGCCATACCGACCTCTTGCCTCACCGTACTGCCCCGACTATCCGATAGAGAAATTCGCGGCGTCCTTCAAGAAAGGAACGCCAGAGCATGCCCGCGAGGAGAACTCCATGTCCGGCACCGTCTTCCGCGCGGCCGACCTGGCCAGACGCACCGAGAAACCGTTCCGGATCGAGCCCGACGCCACCGGACGGGCGGCCATGGCCGAGGCGCTGGGCATCAGCGCCGTGAAGAAACTGGCCTTCCAGGGTCGTATCGTGCCCGAGGGCAAGCAGGACTGGCGGCTCGAAGCGCAGCTGGGCGCGACCGTGGTGCAACCCTGCGTGGTCACCCTTGCCCCCGTTACCACCCGGATCGACGAGCCCGTCGCGCGCCGCTACCTCGCCCGCTGGAGCGAGCCCGAGCCGGGCACCGAGACCGAGATGCCCGATGACGACACGATCGAGCCGCTGGGCGCGATCATCGACCCTGCCGCGGTAATGGCCGAGGCGCTGGCGCTGGCGCTGCCGGAATATCCCCGCGCCGAGGGCGCCGATCTTGGCGAGGCGGTCTTCACCGAGCCGGGCGCCGAGCCGCTGACCGACGAGGCGGCAAAGCCCTTCGCCGGGCTGGCGGACCTGAAGAAGAAGCTCGAGGAGTAGGCAGCCGAATTGCCAAGCGACGTGCTTTCGGTGGCCTCGCTGCGCTCGGCAGGAAGGGGGCTGTCGGCCCCCTCTTGACCCTGCGGGCCAATTCACGCCCGACAGTATTTGGAACTCCGGGAAGGCACTCAGGTGACCTTGGCCTTGCGGCGATACTCGTCGCGGTCCCAGAGCCGGCCTTCCATGACCTCGGCGATCACCTCGACCGCGCGCTCGACGTCGGCGTCGCCGATATAGAGCGGCGTGAAGCCGAAGCGCAGGATGTCGGGGGCACGGAAGTCACCGATCACGCCCTTCGCGATCAACGCCTGCATGATGGCATAGCCCTCGGGGTGGCGGAAGCTGACCTGGCTGCC
>JBNLCA010000419.1:0-4816 GCA_050303575.1 Paracoccaceae bacterium | reverse complement strand
TGGCAGGAAAGCGGTTAGCGGTAAATGCGCTGATGCCGCGTTGCAGCGGATTGACTCGCCGGGGTCCGAAGCGGATGCTGCAACCGCAGCGCAATAATGTTGCGCGACCGAAGGAGCGCACGATGGAAAGAGACAAGCCCTGGCTTTTCCGCACCTATGCCGGCCATTCGACGGCGGCCGCATCGAACGCGCTCTACCGTTCGAACCTGGCCAAGGGGCAGACCGGGCTTTCGGTCGCCTTCGATCTTCCCACGCAGACCGGCTACGACAGCGACCACGTGCTGGCACGCGGCGAGGTCGGCAAGGTTGGCGTGCCTGTTGCGCATCTTGGCGACATGCGGACGCTCTTCCACGAGATCCCGCTCGAGCGGATGAACACCTCGATGACGATCAATGCGACGGCGCCGTGGCTATTGGCGCTCTATATCGCGGTCGCCGAAGAGCAGGGCGCGGATGTCTCTCTTCTGCAGGGCACGGTGCAGAACGACATCATCAAGGAATACCTTTCGCGCGGCACCTACATCTGTCCGCCGAAACCGTCGCTGCGACTGATCACCGATGTCGCCGCCTATACGCGCGGGCACCTGCCGAAATGGAATCCGATGAATGTCTGCTCGTACCATCTGCAGGAGGCCGGGGCGACGCCCGAGGAGGAACTGGCATTCGCGCTCGCGACGGCCTGCGCGGTATTGGACGACCTGAAAGGCAAGGTCGCGCCCGGGGATTTCCCCGAAATGGTGGGCCGCATTTCCTTCTTCGTGAATGCCGGCATCCGGTTCGTCACCGAACTGTGCAAGATGCGCGCCTTCTCCGAGCTTTGGGACGAGCTTTGCGAAACGCGCTACGGGGTAACCGATCCGAAATTCCGCCGCTTCCGCTACGGCGTTCAGGTCAACTCGCTGGGCCTGACCGAGCAGCAGCCCGAAAACAACGTCTACCGCATCCTCCTCGAAATGCTGGCGGTCACGCTGTCGAAGAACGCCCGCGCCCGCGCGGTTCAATTGCCGGCGTGGAACGAGGCGCTGGGCCTGCCGCGCCCGTGGGACCAGCAATGGTCGCTGAGGATGCAGCAGATCCTGGCCTACGAGACTGATCTATTGGAATATGACGATCTGTTCGACGGCAATCCGGTTGTGACCGAAAAGGTCGAGGCGCTGAAAGACGGCGCGCGGGCGGAACTCGATCAGATCGACGCAATGGGCGGAGCGGTCGCGGCGATCGAATACATGAAGGGCCGGCTGGTCGAATCGAATTCCGCGCGCATTGCGCGGATCGAGGCGGGAGAGACCACGGTCGTCGGTGTCAATCGCTGGCAATCGGGCGAGCCGTCGCCCCTGACATCGGGAGACGCGATCCTGACCGCCGATCCGAAGGCCGAGGCGGACCAGATCGCGCGGCTGGCCGACTGGCGCGCCGGCCGTGACGGTCCCGCGGTGAAGGCCGCGCTTGCCGATCTGCGCGCGGCTGCGCGGTCGGGCACCAATCTGATGCCGCCCTCGATCGCCGCCGCCAGGGCCGGTGTGACGACCGGCGAATGGGGCGCGGTGATGCGCGAGGTCTTCGGCGAATACCGTGCGCCCACGGGCGTTTCGGCAGCGCCCTCGAACCGTACCGAGGGGCTGGACGAGATTCGCGAGGCGGTGGCGGCCGCGTCGTCGCGCCTTGGCCGCAAGCTCAAGTTCCTGGTCGGCAAGCCCGGTCTTGACGGCCATTCCAACGGCGCCGAACAGATCGCCGCCCGCGCTCGCGACTGCGGCATGGACATCACCTACCAGGGCATCCGCCTGACACCCGAGGAACTGGTCGCGGCCGCCCGCGAGGAAGAGGCGCATGTCATCGGCCTTTCCATCCTTTCGGGCAGCCACATGCCGCTGGTCGAGGAAATGTTGTTGCGTTTGCGCGACGCCGGCCTGACGAATTTACCCGTGGTCGTCGGCGGCATAATTCCCGAAGACGACGCAAAACGTCTTACGGAATTGGGCGTGGCGCGGGTCTACACGCCCAAGGATTTCGAACTCAACCGGATCATGCTGGACATCGTCGCATTGGCCGTGCCCGCCGAAGAGGCTGCCTGAAAACGTCGAAATTTCAGACAAATACGTCTTGCGGAAATCCGCTATACCCAAAATTTGTGAATTGCGGTTATTCTTCCGTTTGTTTATGCGAGTAGCAAATCGGAGGTGACCGTGAAAATAGACGTCAATTCTATGTCGAGGAACGAGCTGATCAAGCTGAAGGGCGATGTCGAAAAGGCTCTCGCCAATCACGAGCAGAAGCAAAAGGCCGACGCCAAGAAAGCGATCGAGGATGCCGCCAAGAAATTCGGCTTCACCGTCGATGAACTGGTCGGCAAGTCGCGCGGCGGAAAGAAAACCAAGGGCGCGCCGAAATACCGCAATCCCGCCGATCCCGCCCAGACCTGGAGCGGCCGCGGCCGTCAGCCCGGCTGGATCAAGGAAGCCCTCGGCAAGGGCAAGAAGATGAGCGACTTCGCCATCTAGGCATGTCCACCCATATCGGAGCCAGGCCCGGCGATATCGCACCGACGGTGCTTTTGCCGGGCGACCCCCGCCGCGCGAAATGGGCGGCGGAAACTTTCCTGAAAGACGCGCGGCTGGTGAACGAGGTCCGAGGCATGCTCGGATTTACCGGAACGTGGAATGGTCATCCCGTCACGATCCACGGATCGGGAATGGGAATGCCGTCGCTTTCAATCTACGCCAACGAACTGATCCGCGATTTCGGGGCGAAGACACTGATCCGCATCGGCTCGGCCGGCGGGATGCAGCCCGAGGTGACGGTGCGGGACGTGGTGCTGGCGATGACGGCCTCGTCGGTGTCGACCCCGTCGCGCACGATCCTGCGCGAGGTGAACTTCGCGCCCGCGGCCGACTGGTCGCTTCTCAGTGCCGCCGCAAAGGCCGCCGAGGCGAAGGGGACGCGCACGCATATCGGCGGCATCTATTCGTCGGACACGTTCTACGACGAACGGCCCGATCTCAACGAACAGATGACCCGCCACGGCATCCTCGCCGTCGAGATGGAAGCGGCCGAACTTTATACGCTTGCCGCGCGCCACGGTTGCCGGGCGCTTGCAGTCCTGACCATTTCCGACCACCTTCAGACCGGCGAGTCCCTCCCGGCGGAGGATCGCGAAAGATCATTCGGCGACATGGTGGACATCGCGCTTTCGGCCGCCTTCGCCTGACCCGAGGGGGACTCCATGAAACAGCGCAACGTCGGCGGCCGTTCGGTCGGCGCCATCGGATTGGGCTGCATGTCCTTCGGCGGCATGTTCGGTCCGGCGAACGAGGATGAAAGCCTCGCCTGTCTGGACGCGGCCTGGGACGCCGGCATCACCTTCTGGGACACCGCGAACGTCTACGGGATGGGCGTGTCCGAGGATGTCGTCGGCAAGTGGATCGCCACCCGCAAGCACGACATCTTCCTCGCCACCAAGGCGTCCATCGTGCCCGGCCCGCCGCGCACCGTGCGCAATGACGAGAACTACCTGCGCTCGGAACTCACCGCGTCGCTGAAACGGCTGGGACGGGATCATGTCGAGCTCTTCTACATCCATCGCCGCCAGCAGGACATCCCGGTCGAGGAGGTCGCGGGCGCGCTCGGACGGATGATCGACGAGGGGCTGATCGGCGGCTACGGCCTGTCCGAGATCGCGCCCTCGACGCTGCGACGCGCCCATGCCGAACGCGCGTGCACCGCGGTCCAGAACGAATATTCGCTCTGGTCGCGGCAGCCCGAGCTTGGCCTCATCCGCGCGTGCCGTGACCTCGGTGTCGCCTTCGTGCCCTTCTCGCCGCTCGCGCGCGGCATGTTCGGCGAGCGCCCGCTCGATCCCACGACCTTCGAGGCGAGCGACTTCCGGTCATCGAACCCGCGCTTCACCACCGAGAATTTCGCGGCGAACGAGGCGCAGATCGCCGCCTTCCGGGACTTCGTGCGGACGCGCGGCTGGACTGTCTCGGCCGCGGCGCTGGCCTGGGTCCTGCAACAGGGCGAGCATCTGATCCCGATCCCGGGCACCCGGCACGCCGCGCACCTTGCCGAATGGCATGGCGCGAGCGAGATCCGCTTCAATGACGAGGACTGGGCCGAGATCGACCGCCTGTTGCCGCCGGGCTTCGCGCATGGCGACCGCTACTCGGACAGCCAGGTGACGACGGTCGAGCGTTACTCCTGACGGCCGTGAGTCCGGTCGTAGCCTGAGGGGGCCAGCGGCGCCCAGCCGGCGGGCGGTGCGTCCGGTACAAAGGTCTCGACCAGAAGCGGATGGCAGGCGGCGACATCGCTCGAATGTTCGGCCGAGCAGTCTCCGCCCGGACAGGCCGACAGCGCGCCGAGGAGATCGACCTCGGCGAAGAATTCGAGAAAGTCGCCCGGCCGTACCGGCGAGGCCTTCATGAAATACTGGCCGGTGTCGGCCGTGAAGCCGGTGCACATGAACACGTTCAGCACGTCATGCACATGCGCCTCGGCCACTTCGAGCGGCAGACCGGTCTCGTCCGCCAGGGCGCGGGTCAGGTTCGAATGACAGCAATGGTGATACTGCCCGCCCGCCAGCAGGTTGTGCGTGTAGGGATCGCAGCGCGTGCCGATCACGTCATGCACGCGGCCACCGAACTGGTCCACGCCGTACCAGTCGAGCGTGTCGCCCGTGATCGTCGCCAAGGGGCGCAGGAACGGGAAGGCCGACCACATCCGGCATCCCGTCGTCAGGTGGGTCCCGTGGAGCGCCCGCGTCTTTCCCGAATAGAACCGTTCGCTCAGATCGCCGCCGTGCCAGAGGTTGAGGTCG
>JBNLCA010000418.1:0-3389 GCA_050303575.1 Paracoccaceae bacterium | reverse complement strand
GGTCGATGCGAACGGCAGCTATGTCGCCGACAATGACGACGGGCCGAACGGAACCGACAGCCAGATCGTCACCCGGCTGGGCGCCGGAACCTACTGCCTCAGCCTCACCGGCTATGACGGTGGTGGCGGTGCGGCGCCCCTGACGGTGAGCGACCAGGCGGCGAACCCGCCGGCGGGCCCGATCAACACCGCCTGTACCGATCCGTCGATCACCCAGGACTTCGGATTCCCGATCGCGCCAGGGATGGGCACCCAGTCGATGCCCTTCAACGTCGCGGCGAACTCGCGTTCGGACTGGCGGATCAACGTCACCGCACCGGTCGAGGTGCAGATGGACAGCCGCAGCACCTGGTTCGACACGGTCATGACGCTGGTCGACACGAACGGCAACGTGATCGAGGAGAACGATGACGGCCCGCTGAACACCGACAGCCGGATCACCCGCACGCTCCAGCCCGGCAGCTATTGCCTCGCCGTCGCCGGCTTCAGCGGCGATGCCGGCCAGGGCGAGCTTTTCATCTCGGACAGCCCCGATGCCGATCCGGTCGATCCCGGCACGGTGCCCGGCTGCTCGGACCCGTCGATGACGGCCGACCTGGGCACCGCCGTCGGCGCGGGCTTTGCGCCCCTGACCATCCCGGCGACCATCTCGATGGGCGCGCGCCAGGACTGGCGGATGCAGGTGACCGACAATGTCGCGCTCGCCATCGATGCCAAGAGCGGTGACTTCGACACGATTCTGAAGCTGAGCGACGGCGCCGGCAGCCTGATCGAGGAGAACGACGACGCCTCGGGCCAGACCGGCACCGACAGCCGCATCGAGCGGACGCTCGCCCCGGGCGACTATTGCCTGTCGGTCGAGGGTTTCGCGGGCGGCGGCGGCGCGGCGCAACTGGCGATCGCGCTCGCCGGCAGCGCGCCGGGCGGCACCCTGCCCGGCGGTACCGCGCCTTCGGGCAGCGTGACCCTGCCGGCCGCTTCAGCGATCGAGGATCTCGGCACGCTGGCGAATGTCCTGCAATCGAGCGCCATGTCGCCGGAAGAAACGCGCTGGCTGTCGTTCACGCTCGACAGCGCGGCGAACGTGCAGATCAACGCGGTCAGCGCCTCGGGCGGCTTCACCCTGCGCCTCGTCGACGAGGCGGGCGGCGTGCTGTCCGAGGTCGCGGGATCGTCGGGCCTGACCCCGGCCTCGCTGTCGGCGAGCCTTCAGCCCGGCCGCTACATCGTCGGCATGACGATGGACCCGGGAGTCACCGCGCGGCTGAGGAACATCGTCATCACCAGGCAATGATCGGCGCCGGGCGGGGCCGCACCTCCGCCTGGAACACGATAGCGCGAGGAGGGGGCGACCGGCGGTCGCCCCTTTGGCATTCTGCCGCCATGAGATACGCGCTGATCGCCCTGCTGCTGCCGATTCCCGCCCTTGCCGACGTGCCCGAGATCGTCGACGTCACCGCCCGCGAGGGCGCGAACGGCTGGACCTTCGACGTCACCGTCCGCCACCCCGATACCGGCTGGGACCATTATGCCGACGGCTGGACGGTCTTCGCGCCGGACGGGACCGAGCTTGGCTACCGCGAGCTTCTGCACCCGCACGAGACCGAGCAGCCCTTCACCCGGTCGCTTTCGGGCGTCGAGGTCCCGGACGGGATCACCGAGGTCGTCGTCAAGGCGCGTTGTTCGGTCGATGGCTGGGCCGAGGAAGGGTTCCGGCTGACGCTGACCGGGCGCTGAGGGACCTATCCCCTGATCCAGTCCGCCGCGTACGCGACCCGGTCGACCCCGGCGAAGGCGGCGACGCGGGCAAGCTCGGTCTCGATCTTCGCCAGCCGCCCTGTGCCGATCTTCACCCCGGCCTCGGGCCAGAAGGCGCGCACGTTCAGGACGCCCGCCCCCCGGTCGGCCTTCATGTCGATCCGGCCGATGATCCGGTCGCCCTCGAGCATGGGGAAGACATAGTAGCCATACTGCCGCTTCGGCTCGGGCACGTAGATCTCGATCCGGTAGTAGAAGCCGAAGAGCCGCTCGGCGCGGTTCCTGTCCCGGAGCGCCGGATCGAACGGGGACAGCACGCGGACGCGCGGCGGCGGCGCGGGTGCGGCCTCGGCCTGGTCCACGACATCCGGCCGGGCGAAGCACTTGCGCAGCGACCCGTCGGCGCATTCGACCGACAGCTCGACCAGCTCGCCGCGCTTCAACATGCACGCGCACCAGTCCCTGGTCTCGACCGGCGTGACCGAGTTGTAGAAGGCCGCGATCTCGCCCGAGGTCGCGAAGCCAAGCCGGTCGAGCGCGCCGAAGCACAGCCAGTCGATCGTCTCGGCCTCGGTGGTTTCGGACTCGTGCCAGTCCTTCGGGATCACCCGTTCGGTCAGGTCGTAAACCTTGGTGAAGCCGTCGCGGCGCAGCACCGACAGGCGCCCGGTGTGCCACAGATATTCCAGCGCCGTCTTCGACGGGTGCCAGTCCCACCAGCCGCCCTGCCCGCGTGCCTCGCCGTCTCCGACGTCGCCCGACGTGACCGGCCCGCGTTCGGCGATCTGGGCGAGAACCGCGTCGAACTGGTCCAGGAAATCCGGGCCCTGCCACTGGACGTACTTGGCCTTAAGCCGCTCGGCGCTGCGGCGGAACCGGTGCTTCCAGTGCGGGAAGTGGCTGATCGGCAGGATCGAGGCGTCGTGCGTCCAGTGTTCGAACAGGCGCCGGTCACGCTCGGTCGCCAGCTTCAGCGCCTTCGGGCGGTAGGTCGGCCGGCGGGCGAAAAGGATCATGTGATGCGCGCGCTCGACCGTGCCGATCGAATCGATCTGCACGAGGCCGAGCCGGCCGATGAGCTCGCAAAGCGCGTCGCCCTTGGCCGGGCCGGCCGGCGCCTCGGCCAGCGCATGGCGGGCGAGGAAGAGGCGGCGGGCGAGCGTGTTTGTCAGGACGGCGGGCATTGGACTGGCGTAGCAGGCGGGGCGGGCGGGTCAATGGGCGGCGGGCGCACTCCTGACGACGCGCTGTCAGGAGAGGCCGAGGATGCGCCGCGCCACCGCCTCGCCCGAGAGACGCGCGCCGGCGCAGGTCTGGGTAAGGCCCTGGGGCGCCAGCGCCTCGCCGGCGAAATGGATGCGCTCGGCGACGGGCTGGGCGAGGATGTCGCGCGCGCTCGCCTTGCCGGGCGCGGCCGAGGCATAGCCGCCGCGCACGAACCGCTCGCCGCCCCAGTTGGTCATCAGCGAGCGGCCGATCTTCTTGCGCAGATCGGACCCGAAGATCGCCGCCAGCCGGTCGGTGACGAAATCGACCGCCGCGGCCTCGCCGGCCGCCTCGATCTCCCAGGCGAAGTCGCCGCCGACGAAGCCGACCATCAGGTCGCAGTCGAACGGGAAGGAGAGGAAGAA
>JBNLCA010000417.1:0-7558 GCA_050303575.1 Paracoccaceae bacterium | reverse complement strand
ACAGGAGTTGAGATCGATCATCGACTGGCGCATGGCCGAATGCACGCGGCTCGGCGTGGCGTTCCGCTTCAACAGCCTCGCCGGCGATGAGATGGTCCGGGCGGACGCGCCCGATGCGGTCATCATCGCGACGGGCGGGCTTCCGCATTCCGAGGTGCTGCGTGAGGGCAACGAGCTCGTCGTATCGGCCTGGGATCTTGTCTCGGGCGACGCGCGGCCCGGGCAGAACGTGCTGATCTACGACGACGCGGGCGATCATGCCGCGCTGCAGGCTGCCGAGGCCGTGGCGACTGCCGGGGGCAAGGTCGAGATCGTCACCCGCGACCGCACCTTCGCGCCCGAGGTCATGGGAATGACGCTTGTCCCCTACGTGCGTGCCCTCCAGCCCCTGGGCGCGACTTTCACCGTGGCCTGGCGGCTCGACGCGGTCCGTCACGCGGGGAATGAACTACTCGCCACGCTGGGCACCGACTATGGCGACGCGACGTCCGAGCGCCGCGTCGACCAGGTCGTGATCAACCACGGGACCCGGCCGCTCGACGAGATCTACTTCGCACTGAAACCGCTCTCCTCGAACCTGGGCGAGGTCGACTACGCAGCGCTGATCTCGGGACGTGCACAGAACATCACGCGCAACCCCGAAGGAGGGTTCCAGCTCTTCCGCATCGGCGATGCCGTCTCGGCGCGCAACATCCACGCCGCCGTCTATGACGCGCTGCGACTGGTCAGGACGCTCTAGGGCGACCGGGGAAGGTCACTGACGCGAGGCCACGTGCGCCTCAGACGGCCTTCTTGTCGCCCGACCCCAGCGCCGCAAGCGCCGACGCGTGGCGCCGACCGTCGCGGTATTTCGACAGCTGCGAATCCGCCAGCACGCCGACCAGGATCACCGTCCCCATCACCGCGAAGTTGAGGGACGAGGGAATGCCCAGCAGGTTCACGAGGTTCTGAAGCTCCTGCAGAAGAACCACGCCAAGGCAGACACCAACGATGCTCCCCTCGCCGCCCCTGAGGGAAAATCCGCCCAGAACCGCCGCGGCGATCCCGTAAAGCTCGTAGAAGTTGCCGTGCGACGAAGGCTGGATCGACCGCGTGTACATCGCGAAGAAGACGGCCGAGAGCGCCGTCAGCACCGCGCATATGACATAGGCCGAGATGATGACCCGGTGGCTGTTGATGCCCGAATAGCGCGCCGCCTCCTCGTTCTTGCCGACCGCGAAGAGATGCCGGCCGAAGACCGTCCGGTGCAGCACGAACCACGAGATGACGGCGACGATGCCGAAGGCGACGATGGAATGCGGCACGCCCGCCGTTCGCCCCGAGACGACGAACTCCAGCACCGGGAACTCGTCACCGAAGGAAAAGCCCGCCGTGCCGTCGGCGGTGTAGAACCGCGCGACGCCGCGATAGATCAGAAGACCGCAGAGCGTCACCACGAAGGGCTGCATGTTCAGCTTGGTGATCAGCAGGCCGTGGATCGTGCCGAAGATACCGCCCAGCCCCAGCACGATCAGTACCGCCAGCGGCCACGGCACGCCGAGGTTGACGATCATGTCGACGAAGAGGACGCCCAGAAGCGCGATCACCGAGCCCACCGAAAGCTCGATCCCGGCGGTGACGATGACGAAGGCCTCGGCGATGGAGAAGAGCCCGAAGAGCCCGATCAGGTTCGCCGTGTTCGCCAGGTTGATCGGCGACAGGAAGCGCGGGTTGATCAGCGCCACGACAGCGCCCACCACCAGCACGAGGATCGCCAGCCCCAGGTCTTTTCTTTGCATCTGCCGCCCTTCCCTACCCGACGGCCAGACGCAGGATGTTCTCCTCCGTCAGGGCGTCTGCATTCAGTATCCCGGTGATCTCGCCCCTCCGCATGACCGCCACGCGGTCAGAAACGCCGATCACTTCTTCCATGTCGCTTGAAATCATCAGGACGGCAACGCCCTCCTGCTTGAGCGCCGTCATCAGGTGATAGACCTCGGCCTTGGCGCCGACATCGATGCCGCGCGTCGGCTCGTCGAAGATGATGGCCTTGGGGTTCATCGCCAGCCACTTCGACAGGACCACCTTCTGCTGGTTGCCGCCCGAAAGCTCGGCCACCGCGCGGCCCAGCGAGGACGCCTTGATCGCCAGCCGATCCCTCGACCGCTCGGCAAGCTGCATCTCGCCGGCCCGGTCGACGAACCCCATGCGCGAAAGGCTGCCCAGGCTCGGCAGCGCGATGTTCTCGGCGATGGCGAAATCGAGGAACAGGCCCTGTTCCTTGCGATCTTCGGGCACCAGGCTCAGGCCTCCTGCAATCGCCGCGGCGACCGATCCGGGCGGCAGCTGCGTGCCGCCAAGGACGACCGTGCCGCTGACCAGGGGGTCGATGCCGAAGGCGGCGCGCGCAAGCTCGGTCCGTCCGGCCCCGACTAGGCCGGCGAGGCCAAGGATCTCGCCGCCGCGCACTTCAAGATCGACCTTCGCCGCCGGATAGGTCGCCGTCGCCGCCTTCCGGAACTCCAGCAGCACCTCGCCCGGTGCGGTCCCGCTCTTGTCGTAGAACTGCGTCAGTTCGCGGCCAACCATCATCCGGACCATGACGTCCTTGTTGATCTCGCCCTTGGCCAGCTCGCCCGCGTTCTTGCCGTCGCGCAGAACCACGACGCGGTCGGCGACATCCTCGATCTCGGCCAGCCGGTGGGTGATGAGAAGGATCGCCACGCCCTTCTCGCGCAGCTGGCGCACGACGTCGAGCAGCCGCTCGGTCTCGGACAGCGTCAGGCTCGATGTCGGTTCGTCGAGGATGACAAGCCGTGCATCGGTCGAGAGCGCGCGGGCGATCTCGAGAAGTTGCTGGTCGGCCAGCGACAGCTGCGAGACCGGATCGTTCGGCCCGTAACGGGTGCCGAGAAGCTCAAGGATCGGCGCCACACGCTCGGCCATCGCCTTGCGGTCGAGGCGCCGGAAGACACCGCGCGTCACCTCGCGGCCCAGAAGCACGTTGGCGGCCACGTCGAGGTTGGTGAACGGGTTCAGTTCCTGGTGGACGAAGGCGATGCCGCGCGCGGCCGCCTCGGCCGGGGTGAGCGACTCCAGTGCCTCGCCGTCGATCACGATCCGGCCGCCGTCTGGCGCGACCGCGCCGCCCAGCACCTTCATCAGCGTCGACTTGCCGGCGCCGTTCTCGCCGATCAGCCCGACCACCTCGCCGCCGGCAATCGACAGATCCACGTCCTTCAGCGCGACAACGCCGGGATAGACCTTCGTGATCTGCGAAAGCCTGAGGTCGATCTTCTGCGGGACGGGGTCTGACATGGATTCAGCTTACATTAAGAAACGGGCTGCGCGGAACATCCTGCCGCGCAGCCCAACTGCGATCTTCCGGTCGTCTTACCCGGCGATGCGCGCCTTCAGCTCGGCCTCGAACGCATCGACGTTCGACTGGTCGATGATCTTGGTCGGAACGATGATCAGCCCGTCAGCCGGGACCCCGGACATATCGCCTTCCAGGTACTTCGCCATCAGGTGCATGCCCTGGTAGCCCCACTGGTAGGGGTCCTGGACGACGGTACCGGCAAAGTCGCCCGAACGGACGGCGCCCAGCGTGATCGGGTCCTCGTCGAACGCGATGACGGTGATCTCGCCCAGCTTGCCCGTGGCCTGGAGGGCCTCGTAGATCTTCGGCGGGTTGTAGCTGTAGAAGCCGACCATGCAGGTGATGTCAGGGTTCGCGGCCAGAACGTCATCGACGTTCGAACGGGCGCGCGCGAAGTCCACGTCGTCGCCACGCACGTCCACGAGCTCGATGCCCGAGCCTTCAACCGCCTGGCGGAAGCCGGCGATCCGCTCGACCGCGTTGTCCGCGCCGAGGAATCCGACGAAGCCCATGCACTTGCCGCCGTCGGGCAGCGCCTTGACCGCGATCTCACCGGCCTGGATGCCGGCCGCCGTGTTCGACGAGCCGAGATAGGCGATCCGGTCGGAATCAGGCGCGTCCGAGTCCGTCGTGAAGAGCGGGATCTGCGCCGCGATGCGGTTGAATGCATCGGTCGAGGTCTTCGGATCGACCGACGAGATCATGATCGCATCGGTGCCGGCAGCGACGAGGTCGTCCATCAGCGCGTTCTGAAGCGCCGCGGTGCCCTGCGCCGGATAGCGGAACTGAAGCTCGTATCCCGGCAGTTCGGCCTGTGCGGCCTTCACGCCCGCCTCGGCCAGTTTCCAGAAGTCGGACGCCGCGTTGACCACGAAGGCCAGCTGAGGCTTGTCCTGCGCGAAGGCTCCCGATGCCGCAAACGCGGCCGCGGCGGCCAGCGCCACCATCTTTCCAGTCGTCATAGCTCCTCCCTTGGCCGTTGCCGGCCGATCTTGTTCAAGCAGGCGGAATCACATCCCGCTGAGAGTAATATTATCTGCTTCTATTAGCAGCGCAATCGCCGAGCTCCCCCGGGATTGCATCGGACCGGCGCGCGTGGCGCCGGTCCGCTCTTCCCTCAAGGATCAGTTGTCCTTGCAGAAGCCCTGGTCTTCCTGGTTGCAGACGTCCAGGCCGGTGAACAGCGGGTCCTCGACCGTCTCGCCGTTGATCAGCTGGATCATCACATCAGGCGCGCGATAGCCCATCTCGAACGGACGCTGGCCGACCTGCGCATGGCTGCGGCCTTCGCGGAAGGCGGCGGTCTGCGGCGGCAGGGTGTCGCCGGCGATGATGATCAGCTCACCCGACTTCAGCTTGTCCATGACCTGGTCGGTCACCTGGGCATAGGCCTGCGGCGCGAACTGCGCCCAGCCGCCGACCAGGACGAAGGCGTCGAGGTCCGGGTTGGCGATGAACGTGTCGGCCATCTGCTGGTTGGCAAGGTCGGCCTGGTCGTTGGTGAAGACCGGGCAGCCGTCGATCTCGGACCAGCCGTTCTGGCCGGTGAGCCGCTCGACGCCTTCCTCGCCACCCGCGGTGTCGCGGAAGCCTTGCGCACGCGCGTTGATGTTGTCCGCAGCGACGTTGCCGAGCTGCAGGCAGACCGAACCGCCCTCGGGCTTCAGCTTCATCGCCTGCTCGGCCATGTAGACGCCCATCAGGTAGTTGTCCGTGCCGAGGTAGGTCTGGCGCAGATCGCGGTCGGCTTCCAGGAAGTCGGCGTCGATCGTCATCACCGGCACGTCCGGCGCGATGTCGCGGATGCGGTTCGCCATGGCGGGCGCGTTCGACGGCGAGATGGCGATGGCGGCGACGCCGCGGGTCAGAAGGTCATCGACGATCTGCACTTCGCCCGCCTCGTCGGCCGACGACGCCGGACCGGTGTAGAGGCATTCGTACTCGCTGTCGGCGTTCTCCTCCATCCACTTCTGGCAGCCCAGGTTGATCTGCTCGAAGAAGGGGTTGTCGAGACCCTTGACGACGATGGCCAGGATTTTCTTGTCCTGCGCCATGCCGGCTCCGGCCGTGAGCGCTACCGCAGCAGCGGCTGCAAGCAGAGTGAGTTTCTTGGACACTTGGTTTCCTCCCTAGATGATAAGTGTCGCCCGGTGACGCTGAGCTAGCCCGGGTACCAGACTTTTCGCGGGTCGTTGGAGCCCCGCTTGTAGTTCCATGCTCGATCGATAAGAGCCTCAAGATTGATCTTCGGACGCCAGTTCAGGCAGAGGCGCGCCTTGGCGTTCGACAGCCAGTTGCTGTGGTAGGGCGTCGCGATCTCGGCGGCCTCGTAGCCGCGCGTTCGGTTGAGGTAGCTCGCGACGTGCGAATAGTCGACAGGTTCGTCCATCGATATGTTGAAGAGCTCGCCAAAGGCGGCAGGGTTGTCGAGCGCGGCGAGAATCGCCGCCACAAGGTCCTCGACATGAACGAAGTTGCGCTTGAGCGGATGGCCCTCGGCGTCCGTCATCATCGGCACCCAGTCGCCGTCGCGATAGCGCGCGATCTCCTCATCCGAGAGTAGATCGGACCAGGGCGGTCCGCCGAACTGGTCGGCCGCGAAGGACAGCGCGTATCTGAAGTCGTCCTTCTCCATGATCCAGGGCGCCCTGAGAATCGTCCCGCTCAGTCCGTACTGGACCTGATATTGCTCCAGCATGACCTCTTCGAGAACCTTGGTCAGCGCGTAGCAGCCCGGATAGGCCATTCGCCGCGACTCTTCGGTGATCGGGGCCGGGTAGGAATGGAAGATGTGGCCGACCGAACAGTCGCCGCCGATCAAGATGAACTGCTTGGCGACCGGCGACTTGCGGAACGTCTCGAGCATCAGGAACATGCCCTTCAGCGCGACGTCGATCGCCTGGTCGGGGCTTTCCTTGACCGCGGCCATGTGCAGGACGTGGGTGACACCGTCGAGCGCGCGTTCCACGACGGACTCGTCGGCCATGGATCCCTGGATCACGCTGACGCGCTCGCCCGCCTCGACTGTGCGGTTGTTGCACAGCGCAACGACCTGCCAGCCCCGGAACCGGTCGCTCTGCGCGAATTCGCTCAGGAAATTCTGCCCGACCTTCCCGGTCGCGCCCGTCACCAGCAGCTTCATTTTCCCCCCGACGTCCGGGCAGATAATATTTACTAATACCGCTCCGTCAAGTATTGAGCCCGCTCAGAGGCGACGTAGAACTTGCGCGCCGGCCGCGGAACGGGACAGAGTCACAAGACCCGCCGCGGGGGGAGACGGAAGGGAGGAACTCATGTCCAGGCTGAAGCTGTCGGGAATCTCGAAGCACTTCGGGGCAATCCAGGCACTTGACGACGTATCGCTCGAGATCGCCCCCGGCGAGGTGCTGGGGCTGATGGGAGACAACGGCGCCGGCAAGTCGACGCTGGTGAAGGTGATCGCCGGAAACTTCCGGCCCAGCCACGGCGAGATTCGAATCGACGACCAGCGCGTCGAGTTCCACCGCCCGCTCGACGCCCAGCGCGCCGGGATCGAAGTCGTGTATCAGGACCTCGCCCTGTGCGACAACCTGACCGCCGCCTCGAACGTCTTCCTCGGCCGCGAGGCGATGAAGTCGATCGGGCCGATCAAGGTCATCGACTATCCGGCCATGTACAAGAAATCGGGAGAGCTTTTCGCCCGGCTGAAGTCCGAGACGCGGCCGCGCGACCTTGTCCGCCGCATGTCGGGCGGCCAGCGGCAGGCCGTCGCGATCGCACGCACGCTGCTCTCGAACCCGAAGATCGTTCTGATGGACGAGCCCACCGCCGCCATCTCGGTGCGCCAGGTCGCCGAGGTGCTCGACCTCATCCGCAACCTGCGCGACCACGGCATCAGCGTTATGCTCATCAGCCACCGGATGCCTGACGTCTTCGCCGTCTGCGACAAGATCGCTGTCCTGCGCCGCGGCACGCTCGTCGCCAACAAATCCATCTCCGACTGCTCGCCCGAAGAGGTCACCGGCCTCATCACCGGCGCCATCGAGACCGCCTGAGGAGCCACCCATGTCCACCACTCTCGAATCGGTCATCGCCCGCAGCGAGCATTCCACCCCGCTGTCGCGGATCATGGGCCTTCAGGTCTTCTGGGTCTTCATCGCCGCCGTCCTGGCCTGTCTGGCGCTGACCTTCATGACCGACGCCTTCGCGACCGAGCGCAAC
>JBNLCA010000416.1:0-6972 GCA_050303575.1 Paracoccaceae bacterium | reverse complement strand
CGACGGCGCTGAGGGCACTGCGCCCGCATGTCATGGGGCGCCTCATCGCCGTGATCGGTGCGGGCGGCGACCGCGACAAGGGCAAGCGCCCGATGATGGGTCGGGCGGCGGGCGAGCATGCGGACCTGGTCTTCGTGACGGACGACAATCCGCGCAGCGAAGCGCCGGGAACGATCCGGCGCGAGGTGATGGCCGGCTGTCCCGACGCGACCGAGGTCGGCGACCGGGCCGAGGCGATCCTGCGCGCGGTCGATGCGCTGGGGCCGGGCGACGCGCTTCTGGTCATGGGCAAGGGCCACGAGACCGGCCAGACGGTCGGTGACACGGTCTATCCGTTCGACGACGTGGAACAGGCGAGCGTGGCGGTGGCCGCACTCGACGGGCGGGTCTGATGGCGCTCTGGACCTCGGCCGAGATGGTGGCGGCGACGGGCGGCCGGGCCACCCGGCCGTTCGAGGTCGAGGGGCTTTCGATCGACAGCCGCGAGATTGGCAAGGGCGACCTGTTCGTCGCGCTGACGGCGGCGCGGGACGGGCACGATTTCGTTGTCGACGCCCTGAAGAAGGGCGCGGCGGCGGCCCTTGTTAGCCGCATCCCGGAGGGCTGCGAGGACGCGCCGCTTCTGGTCGTCGATGACGTGATGGACGGGCTGCGGGCCCTTGGCCGCGCCGGGCGGGCGCGGACCACGGCTCGGGTGATCGGCGTCACCGGTTCGGTCGGCAAGACCTCGACCAAGGAGATGCTGCGCGCGGTCCTGGCCGGGCAGGGCAGCGTCCATGCCGCCGAGAAGAGCTTCAACAACCACTGGGGCGTGCCCCTGACGCTGGCCCGGATGCCGGCCGATGCCGATTTCGCTGTGATCGAGATCGGGATGAACGCGCCGGGCGAGATCGCGCCACTCGCGAAATTGGCCGACCTTGATGTCGCGATCATCACGACGGTCGCGCCGGCGCATCTGTTCGCCTTCGCCGACATCGACGGAATCGCCCGCGAGAAGGCGTCGATCTTCGAGGGGCTTCGGCCGGACGGCGTGGCGGTGATCCCCGCCGACATCGTCACCGCGCCGATCCTGATCAAGGCGGCGGACGATCACCCGATCGTCTCGTTCGGCGAGGATCGCGGCGACTTCCGCCTGGTTTCGGCGCAGGTGCGGGGCGACATGACGGTCGTTCGGGCGCAGCGCTCGGGGACCGAGATCCTTTTCAAGGTCATGTCGCCCGGCCGGCACTTCGCGATGAATGCTCTGGCCGTCCTGGCGGTGACGGAGGCGCTGGGCCTCGACCCCGCGCTCACCGCCTGCGACCTTGGCCAGTGGCGGCCGGTGGCAGGCCGCGGCGTGCGCGAGCGGATCGTGATGGACGTGGTCGAGGATCACCTGACATTCGACCTGATCGACGATGCCTTCAACGCCAACCCGGCCTCGGTGGCCGCCGCGCTCGATATCCTCGCCGCGATCGAGCCGCAGGACGGGGTCGGGCGGATCACCCGGGGCCGGCGCATCGCCATCCTGGGCGACATGCTGGAACTGGGGTCGACCGAGCGGACGCTGCATGCCGAGATCGCGCAGCATCCGGCGATCAGGAAGATCGACGTCGTCCATTGTGTCGGGCCGCGGATGCACGCGCTCTACAAGGCGCTGCCTGCAGCCAAGCGCGGCGAGTGGCACGAGGAGGCGGCGGGACTGGCCGCGCGCGTCCACCACCTGATCGATGCCGGCGACGTGGTGCTGGCTAAGGGATCGAAGTCGATCTACGTGACCCGCGTGGTCGACGCGATCCGCAAACTGGGCCACCCGGCCCCTACCGAGGGCTGAGGAATGTTGTACTGGTTGACCGCGTTTTCCGATGGCGGCGATTTCTTCAACCTTTTCCGTTACATCACCTTCCGGGCGGGGGCGGCCTTCTTCACCGCTCTGATCTTCGGGTTCGTCTTCGGCAAGCCGCTGATCAACATGCTGCGGGTGCGCCAGAAGAAGGGCCAGCCAATCCGCGACGACGGTCCGATCACGCACCTCTCGAAGGCCGGAACACCGACGATGGGGGGCCTTCTGGTCCTGTCGGCACTGACCGTCTCGACGCTATTGTGGGCGCGGCTCGACAATCCGTTTGTCTGGGTTGTTCTGATGGTGACGGTGGCCTTCGGCGCGCTCGGCTTCGCCGACGATTACGCCAAGGTGACCAAGCAGACCACCAAGGGCGTCTCGGGCAAGGTGCGACTGATCCTCGGCTTCCTGATCGCGGCGCTGGCGGGGTATGCCTGCTCGGTCCTGCACCCCGACGACCTGACGAACAAGCTGGCCTTTCCGGTCTTCAAGGATGCGCTTCTGAATCTTGGCATCTTCTTCGTGCCCTTCTCGATGATCGTCATCGTCGGGGCGGCGAACGCAGTGAACTTCACCGACGGGCTCGACGGGCTTGCCATCATGCCGGCGATGATCGCGGCGGGAACGCTGGGGGTGATTGCCTATGCCGTCGGCCGGGTCGACTTCACCGATTATCTCGAGGTCCACTACGTTCCCGGCACCGGCGAGATCCTGATCTTCACCGCCGCGCTGATCGGCGGGGGGCTGGGGTTCCTGTGGTACAACGCGCCGCCCGCGGCCGTCTTCATGGGTGACACCGGATCGCTTGCGCTTGGCGGGGCGCTGGGTGCAATCGCGGTGGCGACCAAGCACGAGATCGTGCTGGCCATCGTCGGTGGCCTTTTCGTCGTCGAGACGCTGAGCGTGATCATCCAAGTCCTCTATTTCAAGAAGACGGGCAAGCGCGTCTTCCTGATGGCGCCGATCCACCATCATTACGAGAAGAAGGGCTGGTCCGAGCCGCAGATTGTGATCCGCTTCTGGATCATCTCGCTCATCCTTGCGCTGATCGGGCTCGCAACGCTCAAGCTCCGGTAACCGCCCCCGGCCGGTCAGGCAATTCGTCGTCAAACTGTCGCGGATTTCGTGCTATGGTTGCGGCATTTGTAACCGGAGGGATTTGCCATGAAGCTGCGCGAGCTGACCATTTCCACGTTCAATCTCTACAATCTCAACGAACCCGGCCTGCCGCTCTACACCGACAAGGACGGCTGGTCGGACGAGGAATACCAGCGCAAGATCGCCTGGTCTAAAGTGGTCCTGTCGCGGCTTCGGCCGCATGTCATGGGATTGCAGGAGCTTTGGCATCCGGCGTCCCTGGACCGCATCCTCAGCGAGGCGGGCCTTGCCGACAGCTACGACGCGCTGGTGCCGCCGGACGCCGACGGCAGCCGCATCGTCTGCGCCGCGCTCGTCAAGAAGGACCTGCTGGTCGGCGAGCCGGAATGGATCACCGATTTCCCCGAGGGTTTCATCCTGCAGAGCAAGGGCGATGACCCGCAGACCCCGGCGATCAGCGTGACGATCCGCAGCTTCTCGCGGCCCGTCCTGCATTTCACCATCCGCCCGCGCGAGGACCAGAAGCCGGTCCATGTCTTCGTCTGCCATTTCAAGTCGAAGGGGCCGACCAAGGTCTTCCGCGAGTCGTGGTTCAACGCCGACCGCACCGGCTACAAGCCGCACCAGACCAACCTCGGCTCGGCGCTCTCGACGATCCGGCGCACGGCCGAAGCCTCGGCGCTGCGCTTCCTTCTGACCGGGCTGATGAAGGGCAACGACACCCCGGTGATCGTGCTGGGCGACATCAACGACAGCCAGTTGTCGAACACGGCCAACATCCTGACCGAGCAGCCGCGCTATCTGGTCGGCGACAGCGTCGGCGGCGGCGACACGGCGCTCTACACCGCGCAGACGCTGCAGGAGTACCGCAACACGCGCGACGTCTATTACACCCACATCCACCAGGACATGATGGAATCGCTCGACCACATCCTGGTCAGCCAGGAGTTCTACGACAACAGCCGGCGGCGGGTCTGGATCTTCGACGGCATGGTGGTGATGAACGATCACCTGAACTGGGACGATCACAAGCTGAGCGGCACCAACGACCACGGCATCATCACGGCAAGCTTCAAGTACAAGCCGATGAAGGCCGAGGCGAAGTCCATCGTGGCGGCCGCCACCAGCTGAGGGCCGGGGTAGAGGCCCGAAGATCCGTCCGGTGACGGCAGCCGGCGGCTCCCCCGATCGGGGGATTGTCTGCATACAAACGATGGCCGCTGCCCGGCGGATTCCGTGGAAATCTTTGGAAGGAATCGGTTGAGGGTATACAGTCCCGTTCAACGATAACGGGAGGCCCTGCCATGGCGCGAACGCTGAAGATCAACGGTCAGGAGCATGTTGTCGACGCTCCAGACGAGATGCCGCTTCTCTGGGTGCTGCGTGACAAGCTCGAGATGACGGGCACGAAATTCGGCTGCGGTGTCGCTTCGTGCGGCGCCTGCACGGTGCATGTGAACGGCGAGCCGACGCGGTCCTGCCAGCTCTGGCTGCAGGATGCCGAGGGCGCCGAGATCACCACGATCGAGGGGATCACCGGCAAGGCGGCCGAGGCGGTGCAGGGCGCATGGCGCGACCTCGATGTCGTGCAGTGCGGCTACTGCCAGTCGGGGCAGATCATGTCGGCGGTCGGCCTTCTGTCGACCAACGCCAGCCCGACCGACGCCGACATCGACGATTACATGGGCGGGAACGTCTGCCGCTGCGCTACCTACGTGCGCATCCGGGCGGCGATCCACGAAGCCGCCAAGCGAATGGAGGGCTGAGCCATGACCATTCGCACTTCACGCCGCGGGTTCCTCAAGGGTGCGGCCGCGACCGGCGCGGCGCTGATCGTCGGGCTCGACAGCATGGGCGCCTGTGCGCAGTCGGCCGAGTTCATGCCGAACCCGTTCGTCAAGGTCGGCCCGGACGGGACCGTCACCGTGATCCTCAAGCATTTCGAGATGGGGCAGGGCACGACGACCGGCCTCGCGACCCTCGTCGCCGAGGAGATGGACGCCGACTGGTCGAAGGTCGCGATCGAGTTCGCGCCGGCCGACGTCGAGAAATACATCAACACGCTGTTCGGGGTGCAGGGGACCGGCGGGTCCACCGCAATGGCGAACTCGTACATGCAGTACCGCGAGGCGGGCTCGGTCGCGCGGCAGCTTCTGGTTGCCGCAGCGGCGGCCGAGTGGGGTGTGCCGGCAGGCGAGATTACTGTCGAGAACAGCATGCTGATGCACGGCGACAAGACGGCCGGGTTCGGCGAGATGGCGGGACTGGTGCCCGTCGGGCTGAATATCGCGCCGGCGGTCAAGGACCCGTCGGCCTTCACGCTGATCGGCAAGGACCACCTGCCGCGCAAGGACAGCCACGCCAAGACGAACGGCACCGCCACCTTCGCGATGGACGTGCACCTGCCCGACATGGTCTACGCGGTGATCCTGCGCTCGCCCAAGTTCGGCGGCACGCTGAAATCGTTCGACGACGCGCGCGCGCGGGCGGTGCCCGGCGTTCTTGACGTGGTGCAGGTGCCGGTCGGGGTGGCGGTGATCGCCACCGATACCTGGACCGCGATGCGCGGGCGGGACGAGCTGACCGCCGAGTGGGACTTCTCGGCGGCCGAGACGCGATCCTCGGCCGAGATGGAGGCGGAATACAGCGCCGCGCTCGACACCGAGGGACTGGTTGCCCGCAATGACGGCGATGCGGCCGGGACCCTGGCCGGCGCCGCGACGGTGATCGAGGCCGAGTTCCACGCCCCGTTTTTGGCCCACGCGCCGATGGAGACGGAGAACTGCGTCCTGCAGATCAAGGACGGCAAGGTCACGATCTGGGACGGCTCGCAGTTTCCGACGGTCACCCAGTTGGCGGTGGGCGGCGTTACCGGGCTCGGCCCCGAGAACGTGGCGATCAATACTGTCTATGCCGGCGGATCGTTCGGGCGGCGCGCCAACTATGCCTCGGACTACGAGGTCGAGGCGGCGATGGTGGCCATGGCGCTGGACGACGGGCGTCCGGTCAAGCTTGTCTGGAGCCGCGAGGATGACGTCTGGGGCGGGCGCTACAGGCCGATGACGAAGCACCGGATCCGGGCAGCGGTTGGCACGGACGGCAAGGCGCTGGCCTGGCATTCGTCCTTCGCCACGAAGTCGATCTTCATCGGGACCCCGGCCGAGGAGTTCCTGGTCAAGGACGGGCTCGACCCGTTCTCGGTCGAGGGGGCTGCGGACACCGAGTACGCGATCCCGAACCTCAGGGTCGACGTGCGCAACATGCAGACGCCGGTCCCGGTTCTCTGGTGGCGGTCGGTCGGGCACAGCCATTCCGCCTTCGCGATGGAAAGCGCGATGGACATGCTGGCCGAGGCGGCGGGGCGCGATCCGGTCGAGTTCCGGACCGAGCTTCTGGCCAATGCGCCGCGGCATCTGGGAGTCCTGAAGCTTGCCGCCGAGAAGGCGGGCTGGGGGGCCGAGCTTCCTGCCGGCTGGGGACGCGGCGTTGCGGTTCACAAGTCCTTCAACACTTACGTCGCCGAAGTGGCCGAGGTGTCGACCACCGTTGACGGCGCGGTGAAGGTCGAGCGGATCGTGGCGGCGGTCGATGTCGGAGTCGCGGTCAATCCCGACGTGATCCGGGCGCAGGTGGAAGGGGCGATCGGCTACGGCCTCGGCCACGCGATGCGCGACGAGATCACCTTCGAACAGGGCGAGGTCGTCCAGTCGAACTTCCCCGACTACGAGCCCCTGAGAGTTTCCGACATGCCGAAGATCGAGGTCCATATCGTCGCCTCGACCGAGGCGCCGACCGGTATCGGCGAGCCCGGCCTGCCGCCCGCCGCGCCGGCGGTGGCGAACGCGATCTACGCCGCGACCGGCAAGCGGGTGACGCGCCTGCCGATGGTGGCGGACGGGATCACCTTCGCCTGAGGCGGACACGGATCCGGAGGCGTCCGCCCCATCGGCGGGCGCCTTTTTCGTAAGAGGCGAAATGGCTTACGTCATCAAGGCCGAGATCGCGGACGCCTCGGCGGCGCATTTCGAGTTTGCGCGCCAGAAGACGATGTA
>JBNLCA010000415.1:0-5000 GCA_050303575.1 Paracoccaceae bacterium | reverse complement strand
CAGGGCGGCGACCAGCGCAGCGATGAGCGGAAGGGTCGGCTCGGCCGCGGAAAGGCGCAGGAGCAGGGCGGCGCCAACGAAGACCGGAGCCGCCATCAGCCAGACCGCAATGTAGGCCGCGACGAAGAGCGCAACACTCCTGTGCATGGTACGGCGGAAACTCCGGCCAAGCACATGAACGATCGGCCCGCCCAGCGTGGGCAGCATCATCGCGGTCAGCATCGCGATCCAGCCCAGCGCCAGCGCACCGGGCGAGAGGAACGTTAGGGCAAACGTCAGGCTGTCGGTCGACGGCACCGACCAGAGCTGCTCACCCGAACAGATCGCCGGCACCGCAAGGCCGGCGTCGCCCAGCGCCAACAGGACCCAGGACGCGGCGGCGAGAAGGACGAGCGGCGCCGAAACCCGGCGCCGGTCGTCAATGGCGGGTATCCTGCGGCGCGCGGTCAATCGCCCTGCCGATAGATGCTGACCCGGCCGATCGAGATCTTCGCCGCCTCGGGGATCGTCCGCATCGGTACGAATTCGACCGCGAGCTCGTCGGCATTGAATCCGCTCTGCAGGTACATCGCATCGACGATCCTGGTGATCTCCAGCACGGAGGTTACGCCCGATCCGCTGTGCTTGCCGTCTGGGTTCGACGCCTCGCGGACGCCGAACAGCGCAACGGTCCCGGCCATATGATCTGCGGACTCGGAAGGCGCGACATCAGTCGGCGGCCCCACATAGACCTTGAAAACGACCGAGTCCGAGAGCCCGGTGATGTTCTCGAGATTGAGGAACACACGATCCGGGGCCGAGGTCTTGCCGGCCAAGCTTTCTGCCAGACGGGTGCGAGGCTCGGGATCGACCGGGACATCGATGGTGATCGGGGCGCTGCCATAAAGCGCGACGTTGCTGTCGTTCGAACCGAGAAGCTCGGCCTTGCCACGCGACGCCATCTTCGCCTCCTTCCCCGCGGCGGCGGGATGCAGCCCCGGACGATCCATCCGGGACGCCACGGCGACCGCAGCCGCCCCGGGCACCAGCGTGTCGTAATTGTAGCCCAGCGCGCCGATATCGACCATCTGCCCCGGCGTAAAGACCCACTTCGAGCCATCCGGATTGGGCATCGCGAATTCGCGCTCGCCGATGGACGGCGGGCCGTCCAGCCACTCGGTGTTGGTCGGATTTTCGAAGTCCGTCGGGTTGGTCTTGGGCTGGCGGTTCCAGCTCTCCCACAGCCGGTCGATGTTGCAGTGGTGCAGCCAGAAGATCGGGTCGATCGCCGCCGTGTCGGGTGACGTCATCAGCCCGTCCGAGCCATCGTGAGGGCTGTTGCCGCCGACGATGACGTGAACCAGGTTGTGCGGATCGCTCTCAAGCCCGCCGAAGGTTCCTCCACCGTGTTCGAATCCGGTATAGAGGCCGCCAAAGCCGACCGTGCCGCCGCTTGAGTCACCAGTGAACTCGGGTTCGTTCATGGCATCCAGAGACAGATCGCCGTCCGGAATGTAGACGTCGCCGTCGTTGAAGGGGCCGTAACGCTGGGTGACAAAGAGCGGGTTGTCACCCGTGCCATCCGGCCAGTCCGGCGTGTCGAAGGCCGGCGGCAGCCGTTTCTGGTCGGTCCCGAAGTAGTTCCAGTAGGGAAGCGCCCAGGTCTGGTAGGGCCCCTTCAGCACCTTGATCTCGTTGCGGATCATGTTCTCGAGCGCGAGCAGGTATCCGCGGTGCCACGGCAGGAAATAGTAGGTCGTGTGCTGGCACTGGTCGAAGTAGGTGTCCATGTCGGTACCGCTCGGATCCGGGTCGGTCGCCGCTATGATGCCGAGGTTGATCCACTCCGCCCGGTCGAACCCGTGGATCCCGCCGTAGAACGTCCAGCTCGTCGGATCGGCGAGCGCGCGGGTCTTCATCGACTTGATGGCCCTTGCGTACCAGAGGATCGGCGCGGCCCAGTCGTCTCCGAGCGAATAGACGTTCTGGCGTGTCACAGTCATGGGTCAGGTCTCCTTCCGCAGATTGCGCGCGACCCGGCCGGGGCTCGCGGAGTTTCACCTTCAATGACGGACCGCACCCCGGACATGTGAACGCATTCCGGGTATTCGCTCGAATGCCACCGGTTAAGTCGGCATTCACGCGGGCCTGATAGGTCTGGAGCCGGGTGAATGCGAGGTGGGTGCCATGGCGGCGGGTTCGAACGCGCCGGTCATCATCAAGCGCAAGAAGGTCATCGCGGGCGGCGGGCACCATGGTGGAGCCTGGAAGGTCGCCTACGCCGACTTCGTGACCGCGATGATGGCCTTCTTCATGCTGATGTGGCTGCTGAACGCCACGACCGAGAAGCAGCGCAAGGGCATCGCGGATTACTTCAATCCGACGATCCCGATCAACCGCATCTCGGGCGGTGGCGAAGGCGCCTTCGGTGGCGAGTCGATCTTTTCCGAGGTCACGCTGGCGCAGAACGGTCTGGGCGCATCGAGCCTGCACCCGACCGCCCAGGAACAGGCCAAGGGCGAGACGGGCCAGGCCCCCGAAGATCCTGCCGCGGCCGAGGAGCAGGCTGCCGAAGAGGCCGCCCGCGCCGCCGAGGAGCAGGCTTTCCGCGAACTCGAGGCCGAACTCTCCGGCAAGGGCGGCGAAAGCATGGTCAACGACATGCTGGCACGCCACATCGTCACCCGGGTCACCGACGAGGGCCTGATCATCGAGATCTTCGACATCGAGGGCGCGCCGCTCTTCGCGCCGGGCACCGCAGCGCCCGAACCGGTGATGGAGGAGATCGCCGCGATGCTGACCCGCGTCTTCGCGCTGGTGAAGAACGGCGTCGCGGTGAACGGCCACGTCGCCGCCGCGCCCGAGGTCCTGCGGATCGACCCGACCTGGGACCTTTCGGCCGACCGCGCCATGGAGATGCGCCGGCTGATGGAGGGCGACGGCTTCACCGCGGCCCGCGTGCGGCGGGTCACCGGCAACGCCGACCGTAAGCCGGTGACCGCGAACCCGATGGCGGTGCGCAACAACCGGATCGAGCTGGTCCTTCTGCGCTCGGACACCCGCGGCGAGAACGGCTAGTTCCGACGCATTTTACCCGTTAGCCGCCCGTTAAGCCGCCTCTGCAATGGTCGGCTCCGACAGGAGTCCATCCAGCAGAAAGGCTGTGACATGAGCATTTCGTCCTCGCTCAATGCGGGTGTGGCTGGCCTCAGCGCCAACGCCACCCGGCTTGCGACCATCTCGGACAACATCGCGAACTCGGGCACCTACGGCTACAAGCGCGCCAATGCCGATTTCGAGAGCATGGTGATCAGCCAGGCGCGCGGGGCCGGCACCTACTCGGCGGGCGGCGTCCGCGCCTCGACCTCGCGCCTGATCGAGGAGCGCGGATCGCTCGTCGGCACGTCGAACGCGCTCGACATCGCCATCGCGGGACGTGGCATGCTGCCGGTCATCCCGTCGGTCGCGCTCGACAACACGACCGGCGACATCCCGATGATGATGACCACCACGGGCTCGTTCCACACCGACGCCGACGGTGTGCTGCGCACCGATTCCGGCCTTGTGCTGCTGGGCTGGCCGGCCAACGCCGACGGCTCGATCCCGGTCCTGCCGCGCGACACCAATGCCGGCCTCGTCCCGGTCGTCATCAACGCCAACCAGACGGCAGGCGACCCGACCACGACCATGCGGCTGGGCGTCAACCTGCCGGCCACCGAGACCGAGGTCGGCGCCTCGGGTGAGACGCTGCCGCTCTCGGTCGAGTATTTCGGCAACCTCGGCACCTCCGAGACGCTCGATGTCACCTTCACGCCGACCGTGCCGACCACCGGCACCGCGTCGAACGAATGGACGATGGTGATCCGCGACAGCGCCACGCCGGACGATCCGCTGACTGTCGGAACCGACGAAAGCATCATCGGCGAATATACCCTGGTCTTCGACGACAGCCGCGGCTCGGGCGGCACGCTCGCCTCCGTCACCGTCGTCTCGGGCGGCGCCTACGATTCGGGCACCGGCATGCTTTCCCTGACCGTGCAGGGCGGGCCGATGGACGTGCAGATCGGCACGCTGGGCGATCCCAACGGCTTGACCCAGCTCTCCGACAGTTTCGCGCCGACCTCGATCACCAAGGACGGCTCGCCGGTCGGCAACCTGACCGCGGTCGAGATCGACGAAAACGGCTATATCACCGCGACCTACGACACCGGATTCACCCGGCGCATCTACCAGATTCCGCTGGTCGATGTCCCGAACCCGAACGGTCTGATCGCGCTCAACAACCAAGCCTACCAGATATCGCCTTCCTCGGGCTCGTTCTTCCTGTGGGACGCGGGCGACGGGCCGACCGGCAAGGTCGTGGGCTATGCGCGCGAGGGCTCGACCACCGACGTCGCGGCCGAGCTCACCGCGTTGATCCAGACCCAGCGCGCCTACTCGTCGAACGCCAAGGTGATCCAGACCGTCGACGAGATGCTGCAGGAGACGACCAACATCAAGCGATGACGCCGGCTGAGGAGGCCCGGATATGACGCTGACCAACACGCTCGCCAACGCCTTCTCGGGCCTCACCGCGTCCGCGCGGGGGGCCGAACTCGTCTCGAACAACCTCGCGAACGTGATGACCGACGGTTATGGCCGCCGGGTGCTTGAACTCTCGGCCGCGTCGCTCGGCGGTGCCGGTGCCGGGGTCCGGGTCAGCGGCGTCTCGCGCGTCGTCGACCAGGTCGCGATCAACGACCGCCGGCTTGCCGACGCTGCGCTTGGCCGCGACGACAGGATGGCCAGCTTCTTCTCCCGGATCGAGGCAGCCTACGGCGAGCCCGGTGCGCCCGGTTCACTCGCGACGCGGCTGTCCGAGTTCGAATCGGCGCTGAGCCTTGCCGCCAGCCGGCCCGACGCCGACATAAGGCTGCAGGGCGTTCTCGACAGTGCCCAGGCGCTGGCCGGCGCGGTGTGGTCGATCTCGCAGTCGATCCAGGACGAACGGATGGCGGCCGATGCCGACATCGCCACCCAGG
>JBNLCA010000414.1:0-2379 GCA_050303575.1 Paracoccaceae bacterium | reverse complement strand
AGCGCGCGTTCACCGACGTTGCTCCCGCTCCTCTGGGCAAGTTTCATCGTATCAAGGTTCTGACCAGTTTCGGCAAGGAGGCCGCATGACCACTCCCCGCTTCGACACGCTTCTTCTGACCGGCGCTGCCGGCCGGCTTGGCACCGAGCTTCGCCGGGGCCTCGCGCCGCTGTGCAAGACGATGCGCCTTCTCGACCGGGTCACGGTCAAGGACCTGAAACCGAGCGAGGAGATGGTGACCTGCGACCTTGCCGACATGGACGCGGTCATCAAGTCGACCGAGGGCGTCGATGCGATCGTTCATTTCGGCGGCGCTCCGCAGGAAATGGTCTGGCAGGAGGTGCTCGACAGCTCGATCCGCGGCTCCTACCACATCTACGAGGGCGCCCGGAAGAATGGCGTGAAGCGTGTCATCTACGCCTCTTCCGTCCACGCCATCGGCTTTCACCCGATGGAGGACCAGATCGATGCCAGCGCGCCGCACCGTCCCGACAGCCTTTATGGTGTCTCGAAATGCTTCGTCGAGGATCTGAGCCGTCTCTACTGGGACAAGTTCGGGATCGAGACCGCGTGCCTCAGGATCTTCTCGTCCTTCCCAGAGTTCACCGACCGGCGGCATCTGTGGTCGATGCTGACCTACGATGACCTGATCGGGCTCGTCGAGGCCTCGCTTACCGCGCCCCGCGTGGCGCACACGATCGTATTCGGAACGTCGAACAACCGGCACAAGGTGTTCGACAACCGGCTGGCCGGGCACCTGGGCTGGACGCCGCGCGACACGACCGAGCCGCACCGGGCCGAGGTCGAGGCGCGGGTTCCGGCCCGTGACCCGGCGTCGCCCGCTGCGTGGCACCTTGGCGGTTACTTCGTCGAGATGGGCCATCCTGACGACGAGGCGCAGAATTGAAAGACAGCTACGACGTCGTCATCGTCGGCGGCGCGGTGATCGGTTCGGCCGTCGCCTACTATCTGACGGCCAATCCCGACTTTGACGGCACCGTCCTGGTCGTCGAGCGCGATCCGACTTACCGCACGGCCTCGACGGCGCTCTCGGCGTCGTCGATCCGCACCCAGTTCTCGAACCCGATCAACGTCCGGATCAGCCAGTATGGCGGCGAGGTGATCCGCTCCTTCGCCGAGACGATGGCCGTGGGCGACGACCGGCCGGACCTCAACTTCCACGCCAGCGGCTACCTCTTCCTCGCCGCGACCGAGGCACAGGAGCAGACGCTCCGCGAGAACCACGAGGTTCAGCGTGCCTGCGGCGCTGACGTGGTCCTGTGGGACCGGGACGCGCTTAAGGCCGCGTTCCCGCACTTGAGAGTCGGCGATATCCGCCTCGCCTCGTACGGTCTGTCGGGCGAGGGCTGGTTCAACAACACCGGACTGATGAACGGGTTCAGGGCGAAGGCGCGCGCGCAGGGTGCCGACTACCTCGCCGACGAGGTGGTCGGCATCGATCGTGACGGTACTCTTGTGACCGGCGTCACGCTGAAGTCGGGAGCGACCGTCGCCGCCGGCACGATCGTCAACGCCTCGGGTCCGCGCGCGGCGCAGACAGCGCGCATGGCCGGGCTTGATGTCCCGGTCGAGCCGCGAAAGCGCACCATCTTCGTCTTCGACTGCGCCCGCTCACCCGAGGGCTCGGCCGCCGTCTGCAATGGCCGCCTGCCGCTGATGATCGATCCGACCGGAGTGTTCTGCCGGCCCGAGGGACGATTCTTCATGGCGGGTTGTCCGCCGGTCGAGGACCCGGCCGTTGATTGGGACGATTTCACTCCACGATACGAGGAGTTCGAGGAGATCATCTGGCCGGTGCTGGCCGACCGGTCGGAAAGCTTCGAGGCGATCAAGGTCGTCAACCACTGGGCCGGCCACTACGACTTCAACACGCTGGACCACAACCTGATCGTCGGCCGACACCCGGAAGCGACGAACTTCATCCTTGCCAACGGCTTCTCGGGCCACGGACTGCAACAGGGGCCGGCCGCCGGACGGGGCGTATCGGAGCTGATCATCTACGGCGGCTACCGCACGCTCGACCTGAGCGAAGTGGGCTACGAGAGGGTGCTCGCGGGCCGGCCGTTCCTCGAGAAGGTGGTCATCTGATCGGGACGAGCCGGGCCGCACGCTCGCGGGTTGCGTGAAGTTGACGCTTTGCGCGATGGCTGGATTGCCCAATGCACAGAAGCGCCCATGTCCGCCGACAGACCCGAATTTGCCCTTTCCGCAACCGACCCGATCACTTGCCCTGGAACAGGGTGGCGTAGTCGTCGCGCAGAAGGTTCTTCTGGACCTTGCCCATCGTGTTGCGTGGCAGGGCCGGAACGATCTCGATAGCCTTCGGTTGCTTGAACTTCGCCAGCCGACTTGCGATGC
>JBNLCA010000413.1:0-4238 GCA_050303575.1 Paracoccaceae bacterium | reverse complement strand
GCTGATCGCGTCGATGAACATCGTCTCGGGCCTGATCATGCTGGTGAAGAACAAGGGCCGCGACATCGGGATCCTGCGCACCATGGGCCTGACCGAAGGTTCGGTGATGCGGGTGTTTTTCCTGTGCGGCGCCTTTACCGGCACGGTTGGCACCATTGCCGGAGTGATCCTCGGCGTCATCTTCGTGCTGAACTTCAACCAGATCTTCGCGGCGGTAAGCTACATCGCGGGCGGGCAACTTTGGGACCCGAACGTCCGGCCGATCACCTTCCTGCCTGCGAAGCTCCAGCTCAGGGACGTAATGTCGGCGACCGGCCTGTCGCTCTTCCTGTCCTACACGATCACCATCTTCCCAGCCCGCCGGGCGGCGCGGATGAACCCGGTGGAGGCGCTCCGCTATGAGTGAGGCGCTGGCACTGACCGAGATCCGCAAGGCCTACAACAAGGGCAAACCCGGCGAGGTCGAGGTGCTGCAGGGCGCATCGATCACGCTTGCCGCGGGCGAGGTCGTCGCGCTCGTCGCCCCGTCGGGCGCCGGCAAGTCGACGCTTCTGCACATCGCCGGGCTTCTCGACACCGCCGACAGCGGCGAGGTCCGGCTCGGCGGTCGCGTGATGGCCGGCCTGCCGGACCGCGAGCGGACCGAGGCGCGGCGGGCCGAAGTCGGCTTCATCTACCAGTTCCACCATCTCCTGCCGGAATTCACCGCGCTCGAGAACATCGCGCTGCCACAGCTGGCCAACGGCACCAGCCGGACGGATGCCGAGGCGCGGGCCTCCGACCTCCTCGGCCGCGTCGGCGTCGGCCATCGGGCCGACCACCGGCCGGCAGCGCTTTCGGGCGGCGAGCAGCAGCGCGTCGCCTTCTGCCGGGCGCTCGCCAACGCACCGAAGGTGCTGCTGGCGGACGAGCCGACCGGCAACCTCGACCCCGCCACCTCGGAACAGGTCTTCGCCGCGCTGATGGACCTCGTCCGCTCGACCGGCCTTGCCGCGCTCATCGCCACCCACAATCTCGAGCTTGCGTCCCGCATGGACCGCACGGTCCGGCTGGACCAGGGTGTGATCGTGTGACCGAGGGCCGCCAGGTCCGGGCCGTCGTCTGGGACTTCGACGGTGTGCTGAACCGCAACGTGGTGGACGGCAGGTTCATCTGGGCCGACACGTTCGAGGCCGACACCGGCCATTCCCTCGACGGATTCATGGCGGCTGTCTTCCCCGAGTTCGAGCGTGTCATGACCGGCCGCGAGGATGTCCGCGACCGCGTCGCCTCATGGTGCGAGGAGGTCGGCTACAAGCCCGGCCCCGACGCGATCCTTGCCTACTGGTTCGAGCGCGACGCGCTTCCCGATCCGCTGGTGGTGCCGCTGATGGACCGTCTTGCCGATGCCGGCCTGCGCCAGGTCATCGCCACCAACAACGAGGCCCGCCGCGCCGCCTACATCGCTGGCGAGATGGGATTCGGCGACAGGGTCGAGGCGATCTTCTCCTCGGGACGAATCGGCCACGCCAAGCCCGCCGTCCGCTTCTTCGTCCATGTCATGGACGCGCTGGGCCTGAGGTCCGAGGAGCTTCTCCTCATCGACGACAGTCGCGCCAATGTCGCCGCAGCGCAGGCGCTGGGCTGGCGCACCATCCACTTCACCGAAGCGGTCCGCCCGAACCTCGCCGCGCAGCTTCCCCTGACCTGATCCCGATCAAGGTCTGCCTGACGGCAAGCGCCTAGACTTTTGACCGTAAACCCCGGAGGTCCCATGCGCGCCCTGCTCCTTTCCCTCCTTCTGGCCACGCCTGCCATCGCACAAGACAACGTGGCGGCGGGCGAGGAGGCGTTCCTCGAGAACTGCGCCGGCTGCCACGGCGAGGATGCCGACGGCGGCGGCCCGATGACGGAAATCCTGACCGTCGCCGTCCCCGACCTGACCGGCCTTGCCGCGCGAAACGGCGGCACCTTCCCGTGGCTGAGGGTGATCCACATGATCGACGGCCGCTCGGGCCTTCCCGCGCATGGCGGGCCGATGCCGATCTTCGGCAACCTCCTCAAGGGCGACACCGCCGCCGCCGATGCGCCGGACGGCACGCCCGTCATCACCTCGGCGCGGGTCCTTGCCATCGTCGACTATCTCCAGTCGATCCAGGCGGAGAACTGAGATGCGCGCCGCGCTTGCCCTTCTCCTTGTCGCCGGATGCGTCGACCAGCCCGCGCCGGATGTCGGGCGCGCCTTCTACGGCGAGAACTGCGCCGCCTGCCACGGTGCCTCGGCACGCGGCGACGGCCCGCTGGCCGTCGGCCTTGCCCGGCGCCCGGCCGACCTCACCACCATCGCCCGCCGCAACGGCCGGTTCGACCGCGACGCGGTCATGTCCACCATCGACGGTTACTACCGCCGCGTTGACCCTGCCCACCCGATGCCGGCCTTCGGCGAAGACCTCGAAGGGCAGATCGTCATGGTCGAGAATCCGGATGGCACGGTGACGCCGACGCCCGAACTGCTCCTCGCGCTCGCCGACTATCTCGAGCGGCTCCAGCGCTGAGCGCTGTCACGCAAGCGTCACATATATCGGCTATCCATGATATATGGATAAGCCCCAGGCCCTCGCCGCCTTCGCCGCCCTTGCGCAGGAAACCCGCCTCGACGTGCTCCGCCTTCTGGTGGAACGCGGCGTGGACGGCGCGCTCGCGGGCGAGATCGCCGAGCTGCTGGGCGTCCGCCAGAACACGATGTCGGCGAACCTCTCCGTTCTTCTCCAGGCCGGCCTCGTCCGCAACCGGCGCGAGGGCAGAGGGGTCCGCTATCTGGCCGAGATGGAGGCCGTGACCGGCCTCATCGGCTATATGATGGAAGACTGCTGCGGCGGCCGCCCCGACCTCTGCCGCCCGATCCTGAACGAACTCGCCTGCGCCTGCTAGGAACCAGCCCCATGCCCGACACGATGAACGTCCTTTTCCTCTGCACCGGAAACTCGGCCCGATCGATCCTTGCCGAGGCGATCCTGAACCGCGAAGGCGCCGGCCTGTTCCGCGCCTACTCGGCCGGGTCGCAGCCGAAAGGCGAGCCGCATCCCGTCGGTCTGGCGATGCTCAGGAACCTCGGCTACGACACCGCCTTCGCCCGCTCGAAAAGCTGGGACGAATTCGCCGCGCCGGGCGCGCCCGAGATGGATTTCGTCATCACCGTCTGCGACAACGCTGCGGGCGAGACCTGCCCCTTCTGGCCCGGCCAGCCGATGACCGCGCACTGGGGCGTGCCCGACCCGGCCGCCGTGACGGGAAGCGAGGCGGAACAGCACATCGCCTTCGGCGAGGCCTACAAGATGCTCGACCGCCGCATCGGCCTTTTCCTCGCGCTGCCGATGGCGACGCTCGATCGCATGACGCTCAGGCAGCGAGTGAAGGAAATCGGCGAGACCGAGGACGAGGCCACCGCGTGACCCTCTCCCGCCGTCTCGCCGCCGAAGCCCTCGGCACCGCCATGCTGGTCTGCACCGTGGTCGGCTCGGGGATCATGGCGACCAACCTGACGGACGACGTCGCCCTGCAGCTCCTCGCCAACACGCTGCCGACGGGCGCCATCCTCGTCGTGCTGATCACGATCCTAGGCCCGCTCTCCGGCGCGCATTTCAACCCGGCCGTCACCGCGGCCTTCCTCGCCCGGCGCGAGATCGCCGTGACGGACGCCGCCCTCTACATCGCCGCCCAGTGCGCGGGCGGCATCGTCGGCACGCTCGCCGCGCATGCGATGTTCGACCTCGTCCTCCTGCAATCCTCGCTGACCGTCCGCACCGGCGGCGCCCAATGGTTCGCGGAAGGCGTCGCCACCTTCGGCCTCGTCCTCACGATCCTCGCCGGCCTGCGTGCCAACGCCGCCGCCATCCCCTGGCTCGTCGGCCTCTACATCACCGCCGCCTACTGGTTCACCGCCTCGACCAGCTTCGCCAACCCGGCCGTCGCGCTGGCCCGCAGCCTGACCGACACCTTCTCGGGCATCCGTCCCGTCGACCTCCCGGGCTTCTGGGCCGCCGAGTTCGCCGGCGCGCTCATTGCCACCGCCTTCGCCGGCTGGCTGCTCAAGCCGGCCCTTGAACCCGGACGCCGAGGCCCGACATAAGGGGGAACCTCAAGGAGGCCCCGATGGCCCGCGCCCCCGTCCTGATCGAGCTTGACGCCCCGGCCGAGCATACACCGGCCAGCGCCCCGCCGGTGCCCGACGCCGATCTTCCCGAACCGCGCGCAATGCA
>JBNLCA010000412.1:0-2632 GCA_050303575.1 Paracoccaceae bacterium | reverse complement strand
GGCGCTCGCGGCGGGGAGCGACGACAACCTGACCGTCCAGGTCGTGCGGATCGACGCGCTGCCACCCGAAGGGGCCGAGCTGCCGCTGGATGCCGCACGGCTGCCTGTGCCGCCGCTCCCGAAGGCGGGGGACGAGATCGACGGCTTCCGCATCCTTCGGCAGATCCACGCGACCGACCGCAGCCATGTCTTCCTAGCCGCCGCACCGGACGGCGAGCACGTGGCGCTCAAGATCCCCGCGACCGGGATGGCGCAGGACGAAAGCTACCTGCGCCGCTTCGTGCTCGAGGAGTGGATCGCCCGGCGCCTGCGCTCGGCCCATGTGATCGCCGCGGCGCGTGCACCCGAGCGGCGGACAGCGCTCTACGTCATCACCGAGTTCATCGAGGGCGTGACGCTCCGCCAGTGGATGACCGACCACCCGAAGCCCGAGCTCGACCAGGTGCGCGACATCATCCGCCAGATCGCCGCGGGGCTGCGCGCCTTCCACCGGCGCGAGATGATCCACCAGGACCTGCGCCCCGAGAACGTGATGATCGATCCTCACGGCACGGTGAAGATCATCGACCTCGGCTCAACCTCGGTGGCCGGGGTCGAGGAAGCGGCACCTGGGACCCTGGGCGCGATGCCAGGGACCTACCAGTACACCGCGCCGGAATACCTGTCGGGCGACCCGGTCAGCTGGCGGTCGGACCAGTTCGCGCTGGGCGTCATCGCCTACGAGATGCTGACCGGCCGCCTGCCCTACGGTGCCGCTGCCGGCCGCGTCCGCTCGCGCCGCGACCAGATGCGGCTGACCTACCGCCCGGCGCGCGACGACGCGACCGGCGTTCCCGACTGGATGGATGCCGCGCTCGCCCGCGCGGTCCATCCCGATCCGCTGAGCCGCTACGACGCCGCGTCGGAATTCGTCGCCGACCTCGGCCGCCCCGGCTCGACCTGGAGGGCCGGTCGCCACGTCCCGCTGGCCGAGCGCAACCCTGTCCGGTTCTGGCAGGCCGTCTCCGCGATCCTCGCGGTCCTGTGCCTGATCCTGGCCGTCCAACTCGCCACCTGAAGGAGAGAGAGATGAAAGACCTCACCGTGACCGACGACCTGACCAAGGAGGACGTCACCGCGCTGATCATCGCGGCGAAGAAGAAAGCCGGCCTGACGTGGGAGAGGATCGCCGAGGCGATCGGCATGTCGCCCGTGTGGACGCACTCCGCCGCGATGGGAATGAACGCGATGCCCGCGGCCAAGGCGGCGGCGCTTGTCGAGCTTCTGGGCCTGCCCGCCGAAGCGACGGCGGTGCTGGAGGAGAGCCCGACCAAGGTCTGGAGCCAGACCGTCCCGACCGATCCCTGCATATACCGCTTCTACGAGATCGTCGGCGTCTACGGGCCAACGTTGAAGGCACTGATCCAGGAGGAGTTCGGCGACGGTATCATGTCGGCCATCGATTTCGACATGACCGTGACGCGCTTGCCGAACCCCAAGGGCGACCGCGTGGAGGTGAAGATGTCCGGCAAGTACCTTGCCTACAACGCCTGGTGATGCGATGAGCCGGACCGTCCGAACCACCTGCCCCTATTGCGGCGTCGGTTGCGGCGTTCTCGCCGCGCCGGACGGCGCCGGGGGACTGGCGGTCAGCGGCGATCCGGCGCATCCCGCGAACCGGGGCCGGCTCTGTTCCAAAGGATCGGCCCTGGGCGAGACGATGGGCCTCGAGGGCCGGCTTCTCACGCCGCGCATCGGCGGCGCCGAGGCCGGCTGGGACACGGCGCTGAAGCTGGTCGCCGAGCGGTTCCGTCAGACCGTGGCCGAGCACGGACCGGACAGCGTGGCGTTCTACGTCTCGGGGCAGCTTCTGACCGAAGACTACTACGTCGCAAACAAGCTGATGAAGGGCTTCATCGGCTCGGCGAACATCGATACCAACTCGCGGCTCTGCATGTCCTCGACCGTCGCCGGCCATCGCCGCGCCTTCGGGACCGACACTGTGCCCGGCACCTACGAGGACCTGGAGGAGGCCGACCTCGTGGTTCTGGTCGGCTCGAACCTCGCCTGGTGCCACCCGGTCCTCTTCCAGCGCATCGCCGCGGCCAAGGCGACGCGGCCGGAGATGAAGGTCGTCACCGTCGATCCGCGCCGAACGGCGACCACCGAGCTTGCCGACCTGCACCTTGCCATCGCGCCGGGTGGGGACGTGGCGCTGTTCAACGGGCTTTTTGCGGCGATCCACGCGCAGGGCGCCTTTGACTGCGCGTTCCTGCAGAATGTCGACGGGTTCGACGCCGCCTTGCGGGCGGCATGGAACGATACGCCTGAAGCGACGGGACTGACGGCTGACCAACTGACCGAGTTCTGCGATCTGTGGGTCCGCACCGAAAAAGTCGTCACCGTCTTCTCGCAAGGTGTGAACCAGTCGGCGCAGGGCACCGACAAAGTGAACGCGATCATCAACTGCCACCTCGCCACCGGCCGCATCGGCAGGCCCGGAATGGGCCCTTTCAGCGTGACCGGCCAGCCGAACGCAATGGGCGGGCGCGAGGTCGGCGGGCTCGCCAACATGCTGGCCTGTCACCTCAGCCTCGAGGAGGCCGAGCACCGCGCCGCCGTCCGTACCTTCTGGGATGCGCCCGCGATGCCC
>JBNLCA010000411.1:0-2376 GCA_050303575.1 Paracoccaceae bacterium | reverse complement strand
GGGCTCGGGCCCCAGGAGCCCGGCAAGGGCCGCGGCCCCGCCCTTGCGCTTCGCCGCCCGCGCCTCGATCTCGGCAAAGGGCGTCACAGGATCTTGCCCGGGTTCATAATGCCCTCGGGATCGAGCGCCCGCTTGAGCGCGACCATGTAGTCGACCGCATCCCCGAGCTCCTTGCGAAGGTAGGGCCGCTTGCCCTGCCCGATCCCGTGCTCGCCGGTGCAGGTTCCCTCCATCGAGATGGCGAGCTCGTTCAGCCAGCCGACATACCGGTCCGCCCTGGCGATCTCGTCGGGATTGTCCATGTCGACCAGCAGAAGGACATGGAAGTTGCCGTCGCCGACATGGCCGACGATGGGCGCGATGAAGCCCAGCTCGTCGGCCTTGGCCTGCGCCTGCATCACGCAGTCTGCGAGCCGCGAGATCGGCACGCAGACATCCGTCGAGAAACCCTTGGCGCCCGGCCGCAAGGTCAGCCCGGCCCAGTAGACGTCGTGCCGCGCCTGCCAGAGCCGGGTCCGCTCCTCGGCGCTTGCGGTCCATTCGAAGCCGGTTCCGCCGTTCTCCTTCGCGATCTCGCCGAACGTCTCGGCCTGTTCGGCGACGCCGGCCCCCGATCCGTGGAATTCCAGCAGCAGAAGCGGCGTCTCGGGCAGGCCGAGTTTGGAATAGGCGTTCACCGCCTTCACCGTCAGCGCGCTCAGAAGCTCGATCCGGGCGACCGGGATGCCCATCTGGATCGTCGCGATGACCGCGTTGCAGGCGTCTCCGACCGAGGGGAAGGAGCAGATCGCCGAGGACATCGCCTCGGGGATGCCATGCAGGCGCAGCGTCAGCTCGGTAATGATGCCGAGCGTTCCCTCGGCGCCGATCAGGAGACGCGTGAGGTCGTAGCCCGCCGAGGTCTTCTTCGCCCGAGACGCGGTCCGGATGACGCGGCCATCCGGCATGACGGCCTCGAGCGACAGGATATTGTCCTTCATCGTTCCGTAGCGGACGGCGTTGGTTCCCGACGCGCGGGTCGAGGCCATGCCGCCGAGCGAGGCGTCGGCGCCCGGGTCGATCGGGAAGAAGAGGCCCTGGTCGCGCAGGTGGGTGTTCAGCTCCTTGCGGGTGATGCCCGGTTGCACGACGCAGTCGAGGTCCTCGGCATTCACGGCCAGGACCTTCTTCATGTTCGAGAAGTCGATTGAGATGCCGCCCGCCGGGGCGTTGACCTGGCCTTCCAGGGACGAGCCGGCGCCGAACGGGATGACCGGGACCTTATGCTCGGCACAGAGGGTGACGATTTCGGAGACTTCCTCGGTCGAGGTGACGAAGGCGACGCCGTCCGGCGCCTGCGTCTCGATCCAGGTCGTGGTGTGGCCGTGCTGGGTGCGGATCGCCTCGCCGGTCTGGAACCGCTCGCCAAGGCGCTGCTTCAGGATACCGGCGACGGTTGCGATCCCGCCCTCGTTGCGCGGCAGCGGTTCGATCTTCGCCATGGCGTCCTCCCGTTTGCGCCGTCATAGCACGGCGGGCGGCGGGAGCCAGCCCGGCGGCTTACGCGGCGGGGCCGGCGGCCTAGCCCTTGATGCCGGCCGAAAGGGTGATCGCCTCGGTCACGCGCCGCTGGAAGAGAAGGTAGGCCAGCGCCACCGGAAGACCGGCCAGCACGGCTGCCGCAAGCTCGCGCGCATAGTAGACGCCGAACGCGTCGTTCACCTGGGTGATGCCCACCGTGATCGTCATCATCTCGGTCCGCGTCACCGACAGGAACGGCCAGAGGAACGCGTTCCAGGTCCAGATGAAACAGACGATGGAGAGCGCCGTCGTCACCCCCCAGTTCATCGGCAGGTAGACCTTGAACAGGATCGCGAACTCGCCCGCGTTGTCCATCACCGCCGCCTCGCGAAAATCGCGCGGCACCTGGTCGAAGAACTGCTTGTAGACGATGATGATGACCGGATGGATCAGCTGCGGCAGCATGATCCCGGCCCAGGTGTTCAGCAGGCCCAGCTGCGAGACCAGCACGAAATGGTTGATGATCAGCGCCTGGGTCGGAACCATGAAGCTTGCCAGGATCAGCCACCACAGGACCTTGCGGCCCGGGAAGCTGAGCTGCGAGATCGCGTAGCCGCAGAGCATCGAGGACGAGATGGTGATCACCGTCACCCCGATGGCGACGGCGATCGAGTTCACGTACCAGGTGCCGATCTGCGTTGCGGTGATGGCGTGGACGTAATGCTGGAAGGTCAGCGTCTCGGGCCAGAGCTCGATATAGGGGCGGACCACCTCGTCCTCGGGCTTGAGCGAGGAGACGACCCCCCAGTAGAGCGGGAAGGCCCAGAGGATGGCCGCGATCAGGGTGACGGCGGTGATGACGCCGCCCCAGAAGTT
>JBNLCA010000410.1:0-3879 GCA_050303575.1 Paracoccaceae bacterium | reverse complement strand
AGCTCGGGGTTCTCCATCCATTCGTCGGGCAGTTCGAAGTCCATCGCGCGGACCTTGACCGCGTCGGTGATGTTCTTGATCGCCCGGCCGGTGAAGCGCTCGTCGGCCTCCTGGATCGCCTTGAGGTAGGCGCCGAGCTTGGCGATCGTGTCGAGCGCGCCGATCTGCTTCTCGACCCCCTCCCACACTTTCATCAGCCCGTCCTCGTGTGGGCGGGCGTGGCTCTCGAACGAGGCGGCGACGGCGCGCTTGATCTCCTGATTGGCGAAAAGCTCGTGGTCGCCCACCGGGATCTTGTGGTTCTTGCCCAGAAGCAGCGAGAGGATGTCGATATAGTCCTCGCGCGTCTGCGGCCCGTCGACAAGGAAACGCGCGCCGGCCCGCTGGCGCAGCGCGTCGTCTACATTCTCGGGATAGTTCGAGAACATGCCGAAGGTGGCGTTGCCGCGCACCACGGTGTTCGCCCCGGCAAAGGCCTCCATCAGGACGGCGGTGATCTCCTGCTGGCCGGCGCTCGACTGCCGCTCGCCCCGCTTGCCCGCCACCTGGTCGATGTCGTCGACGGTGCCGAAGCCGATGACGGCGGGGTCCATCACGTTGGTGATGAAGGCCTTGGCGTTCTGGCCCGACTTGCCCTGGTAGCTGTCGACATTGTCGATGGAAAGGTTCTGGTAGCGGAACGGGTATCCCGCGACCTTGCAATAGTCGTTCAAGAGCCCGGCCATCATCTGGATCAGCGTCGTCTTGCCGGTGCCCGGCTTGCCGTCGCCCATGAAGGTGAAGATGAAGCCGCCAAGCTCGGCGAAGGGGTTCAGGCGCTTCTCGAAGTCGTAGGCCATCAGCATCTTGGCAAGCCGCATCGACTGGTACTTGGCGATGTGGTTGCCGACGACCTCGTGCGGCTTCTTGAAGGTCATGGTCAGCGCGGTGCCCTTGGCCTTGCGCGCCGGGGTGAAGCCGGCGATTGCGAAATCGTCCGCCTCGACCCGGTAGCTCGCGTTCCGGAATGCCTCGGTCCGCGGCGTGCCCTCGGCGCGGGCGGCGACCTTCTCCATCAGCTGTTCGGCGTAGGCGAGCACGGTGGCGACAAGGAGATCCTCGTCCTTGCCGTGAACCCCGATGAGCTGGTCGAGTTCCCAGAGCGCGCCGTGCAGCGCCAGGGGCGCGTTGTCGGTCAGCACCTCGTCGACCGATCCGACCTCGACGGTCTGTTCCCCCGCCTGGGTGGCGAGGAGGAACGAGAGCGCGTTGCCGAGGGTGAAAAGGACAGCAAGCGACTCGGCGGCCAAGAGCTCGGTGAATTCCGACGCCCGCGCGCCGGGGAGCCGGCCCTCGAGGTTCGAGCGCTTGAGCTCGGCAAGCGGCGTGAGGTCGGCATAGGCCTCGCCGACCGCCAGCGCGATGGCGATCGCGCGGCGCAGCGCATGGGTGACGGCCGCCTGCTTGGGCGAGGTCAGGGGATCGTCGTCGTCGGTCTCGGCGATCCGGTCGATGATCCGAACCCCGTCGGGCCGCGACATGGTACGCGTCAGCATGCCCGGCGTGGTCGAGCGGAAGCGCCGGTTCATCGACGAGATCTCGGGCGACTTCTCCGGGGTAACGACGGTCAGCTTGGCATTTGCCAGCCGCGGCGTATGATCGATCCCCATCAGCATCTCGGCCGCCGCCGGATAGTGCCTGAGGATCTCCTCCTCACGCAGTTCCATCGTGTCGCGCGTGCCGTTCATGCCGTCCTCCTTCGGGCGGAAATGCCCCGTTCGTTCCACTTGAAAACTGTCTCTTTGCCCGACGGTAGCCACGCCGGCGCCTGCCCGTGGGATGGTGCGGCGACGGTTGAGCGGGGCGCTCCGCGCCTTGCAACGCGCCGGTGAACTGCCCCGACGAGCTGGCGCCTCGACGCAACTGGCTCACGCATAGCTCAGCACCCGGCCGCCGGCGCCGACGACGAACTTTCTTACCAACCGGAAGCCGGGCGGGTTCTTGTGGGCGAGGGTCTGGAACACCCGCTCGGGCAGGATCACCGACCGCTCGGTACGGGTCGCCCCGGTCTCGGCGCCCTGGCCCGAGAACGGGTCCAGCGCGAAGATCTGCCGTTCGACCTGGCCGAACCAGCCGGACTTCTCGAACTCTATCCGCTCGCTCTCCAGCTCCTCGACGGTCCAGGCCAGCGCCCAGTCCTCGCCTTCCGGCGATTTCGCCTCGTCGAGAACGTCGTGGATCGGGCCGGACTGCCAGGTGTAGGCCGACGAATACATCGGGCCGATATGGAAGCGCTTCAGCCGCTTGGGATGGAGGTCGTCGAAATCCTTGTCGAAGCCCTGCGCGATGGTCAGAAGCTTCAGCCCGCCGATCGACTGCGCCATCAGGTGGCGCTGCACCTCGGCCCAGCGCCCGCCGTCGCGGGGCAGCGCGTAACGGCCGGTATCCTCGACCTCCATCAGGTAGACGACCGGCAGGTTGATCTGGCTGTCATAGACCGCCCAGTGCAGCATGTAGGCCTGCCGGTCGCCACCGACCTGGCCCAGCCACACCGCCTCGGGATCGTTGTGCGCCCAGAAGAGCGCGGCGTCCTGCAGGATCTCGTAGTACATCCGCTGCGACAGCGCGAACTGAAGCCGCGTCGGGATCGTCAGTTCGCCGACGATCTGGCGCACCATCTCGTCCTTGAACGCCTCGACCGAGGCCATGTTCTTCAGATGCCGCTCGGCCTGCTGGGCGTCGTTCGCCATGGTCAGAAGCTCGCCGAAGACCGGAAAGCCGCTCTCGTGCGCGTCGAAATTCATCGTCGGCGCAGTCAGCCCCTCGCGGCCGGCGAAAAGGTACTTGGTCGAGAGTGCCCGGAAGGTCAGCGTCAGCGCGCCGATATAGCGGGCAAGGACATCGACCTCCTCGCGCCTCAGCCGCCGTTCGTCGACCATCGTCGAGGCGACGCGTGGCAGATGCGCGGTGATGGCCTCGAACTTCCTGAAGTAGCGCCGGGCGACGAACGTGTCCGTCAGCGGGACGTGGTCGCGGGTGAGGTCGGTCTCAGTCATTCGAACCCGCGCCATCGGAACTTTTGACAACTGTACGATGCCACGCACGTATCGTCAGGATTGGAAGCGCGATGACAGCAACGAGTGCCATTCCATACAGGTGATGCAGCCGACTTCCAGCTCTCCAGAATCCATGCGCCAGAGTCGACAGCGTCAGGACAAGAGCGAGAAATGACTTTCGCAACGCATCTTCCCCCAATCGAGGCAGGTGAGGTCGGGCAAGTGCCTCGTTAACAGTTCCCACCATCACCGCTACTGCAATGTGAATCCTGGAAACCGGCAACGACGTTCGTGCCGCTATCTGCGCCACCGCTCCATTTGAGGCCCTTCAACCAGAAGACCACCGACACAAGGGACCCCACCCCGGCGAGAAGCAGCCAGCCGCTCGTTGTTGCCGCGCCAATGCCCATCAGCGAGACAGCAGAAAAGGCGGCGCCGGTCTGAATGCCACGCTCGTGGATCACCCAGAACTGACGAAACTTACCCGCCATAGAGGTTCTTGTCGTGCTTCTCGACGATCTGCTGGAAGCGGCGGGCGAAGCGTTCGTCGGCCTTGGCCTTCTGTTCCAGGACCTTGCGGGCAAAGACCATGTGATCCTCGTGCGCCTCCATCATGTCGGCCATCCGGTCGTTGGTCGCCGTGCCGATGGCGGCCATGGCGGCCTGCGCCTCCTGGTCGGTCTTGACCCCGATCTCGTTGATCCGGTGCGCGACGTCCTGCTGCTGGGCGGTCTTGAGCGACTTGGTCAGCGCATCGTAGAGGACCACCCGCTGCTTGGTGTCGGTCTGGAGCTTGTTGATCAGCACCATCTGCGTCGCCGCCTGGTTCTGGAGGCTGTCGACC
>JBNLCA010000409.1:0-5283 GCA_050303575.1 Paracoccaceae bacterium | reverse complement strand
AGTACTGTTGGCGATGCGACATGGACATTCCGATGCTTACGGACGGCGAATGGGCGAGCATTTTGGATGCAAGCAAGGCCGAGGCCTGCTCATTAAAGGACGTAAGATCCAGACTTCTCGTGGAGTATGAAAAGCTTACGGGTTTTCGTGAAACGAACCCAAATGCACTCTACCACCATGTTGTCAGCCAGCATGGCCCACCTTGTGGCTCCTGTGGGAAGCCATTGCGGACGCCGAACGCGAGTTTTTGCGCGGCGTGTGGTGCTACCAGAAGGGACACTCGGGACCATCAAAAGCACGTCTGTTGAAATTGTCGAATAGCAGCTTTGTCCGCATATCGGACCATCCGGCTCATTCAGGACCCGAGCGCCGCGTAGGTCATGCAACCCTCCGCAGGCCGCCGTTATCCCGCTGGATCGAACAGATCCCCGCCCGACAGCAAGATCCGCGCGGCCCTCAGCGCGCGGTCGAGATAGGTCCGGTGGCGCGGATCGCCCGCCGCGACGCGCTCCAAGGTCCAGCCGACCGAGGCGAGGCATCTGAGCAGCGTGAACCACGGCAGCATCTCGCGGTCAGCACCGGAGAGCGGCCGGACGGTCGCATAGCCTTCGACGAGGCCGGTGAGGATGGCCGGCAAGGCGGGTTCGCCAAGATTCTGGCTGAGCGCGGTGCCGAGGTCGTACAGGCGGAACCCGAAGCCGGCATCGTCGAAGTCGATCAGCGCGACATGGTGGCCAAGGGCCAGCACGTTCTCGCGCAGCACGTCGGCATGGATCAGCCCCCGGTCCGCGCCGCCCGCCGCATAGTCCGCCAGCCGCGCGGCCGCCGCCTCGCGCGCCGCCGCAAGCAGCGCCCGTTCCTCGGCCGAGGCCGCCGGATGGTCCCAGAACCGGCCCCAGAGCGGCGCCTCGCCCAGGAGCCCCTCCTCGTCCCAGCGCGGCCGCTGGAAGGCGGGCGGCAATGTCAGCCGGTCGGTCGCGGCATGGACCTCGGCCACCAGCCGCCCGAGGCTGGCATGGAGCCGCATCTGCGCGTCGGCGGTGCCGGCCAATGGCACCCCGGCCTCGCCCAGGGGCGTGCCCTCGACCCAGCCGACCATCGAGGCGATGCGCCCGTCGCCCAGATGCACGACCCATTCGCCGTCGTCCGCCACCAGCGGGCGCGGCACGGCAAGGCCACGGTCCGCCAGCGCGCCGGTCCACCACAGTTCCGACCAGACCGCATCGGCCGACTGGTATCCCCGCCTGTGAAGGCGCAAGGCCGCCGGCCCGATCTCGGGCAGCATCACCCGGAAGACCGCATTCTCGCGCAGCTTCAGCAGTTCGGGCGCGCCCGTGCCGCCCCAGGCCGCCTGCGCCTCGCGGGCGAGGGTCTGCGCTTCGGCGGGCGTCACGCCGGAACCCTGAGCTCGGCCAGCACCTCGCCCAACTCGCCGATCAGGAAATCGGCATTGTCTTGCGAGAACGGCATTGGCGGCCGGATCTTCAGCGTGTTCATGTGCCGCCCGATCCGGTTCATCAGGACGCCCCGGCGCTTCATCTCCTCGACCACGCGCGCGGCGAACCTGGTCGCCGGCCGGCCCTCGTGCGCGAACTCGACCCCGAAGAAGAGGCCCTGTCCGCGCACCTCGGCGATCAGCGGATGCCTGAGCGCCTTCAGCCGTTTCAGCGCATGGTCCCCGACGCGGAGTGCATTGGCGATCAGGTTCTCCTCCTCGATCACGTCCATCACCGCCATCGCGGCGGCGGCGCTGACCGGGTTGCCGCCGAACGTGTTGAAGTAGCCGAACGCATCGCGGAAGGCGCCCATCACGTCGGGCCGCGCCACAACGGCGGCGACCGGATGACCGTTCGCCATCGGCTTGCCGATGGTGATGACGTCGGGAACGATGCCCAGCTGCTCGTGCCCCCAGAACTGGGTGCCGAGCCGCCCGAATCCCGGTTGCACCTCGTCGGCGATCACGATGCCGCCCGCGCGCCGGATCACCGCCGCCGTCTGGGCGAAGAAATCGCGGCCGACATTCGGGAACCCTTCGTTGGCGAAGAACGGGCAGATCATCATCCCCGAAAAGCCGATGCCGGTATCTTCGAGCTCGGCAATGGCGCGGGCGACGTTGCGGGCGAAGATCTCACCCTGCGCCTGCCGCGACCCGCCGAGCGGCGCCAGGGATTCCGGGGCCGGAACCAGCTTGACGTGCAGGGGATAGCCCCCGATCGGCGGCCGCCGGGTCGAAAGCTGCGAGGTCGCGGCAGTGTTGCCGTGGTAGGTGTTGTCGGTCGCGATGATGCCGCGCTTGCCGGTCATCGCCTGCGCCATCCTCAGCGCGATGTCGTTCGCCTCGGACCCGGTGCAGACCATGATCGCCTGGCTGAGGTCGTGCCGCAGCGTCGCCGTCAGCCGCTCGATGTAATCCAGTACCAGCTCGTGGTGATAGCGCGTGTGCGTGTTCAGCGTCGCCGCCTGCCGGGCGATCGCCTCGACCACCTTCGGATGGCAGTGCCCGACATGGGCGACGTTATTGTAGGCGTCGAGGTACTTCTTGCCACCCGCGTCCCAGAGCCAGACGCCCTCGCCCCGCACGAGATGGACCGGCTCCTCGTAGAAGGTCGGCACGTTCGGCCCCATCAGCCGGGCGCGCCGCTCGGCCAAAGTCTCACTCTTCGTCATCGACCCTTCCCCTCAAGGCCTTCACCGTCCCGCGCACCGCCTTGGCCTTCAGCCGCCGCCGCTCGCTTCCCGCCGTCGGCTTCGTCGCGATCCGCCGCTTGGGCGCCACCGTCGCTGCCCGGATCAGTTCGACCAGCCGCTCCCGCGCCAGCTCGCGGTTCCTGGCCTGGCTGCGCGTCTCCTCGGCCCGGATCACGACCGCGCCATCCGTCGTCCAGCGCCGACCCGCCAGCCGCTTCAGCCGCCGCTTGACCGGATCGGGCAGGTTCGGCGAGCGCTCGGCCTCGAACCTCAGTTCCACCGCGGTCGAGACCTTGTTGACGTTCTGCCCGCCCGGCCCCGAGGACCGGGTGAACTGTTCCGTCAGTTCCCAGTCCTCCAGGGCGATCGTGTCGGTGATCCGCAGCATGGATCCCTCTTAAGCGGAGAGACCCCGAAGCGGAAGCGCGGCATCGTGTCCCTTCAGCCCGCGATGGCGCGGATGGCCAGGAAGATCACGCCGGAGAGAAGCGCCGCCGCCGGCACCGTCACGATCCAGGCCGCGACGATGGTCATGACATGCGAGCGCCGGACCAGCTTGCGCCGCCGCCGTTCCTCGGGCGCGACCGCGCGCAGCTCGTCCGGCACCTTCTCGCGAGACGCCTTCAACCGCCGCTCGGTGTCCCATTCGCGGAAGAAGCCGACACCGAAGATCGCGCCGACAGCGATGTGGGTGGACGAGACCGGCAGCCCCAGCCACGAGGCGACGATGACGGTGATCGCCGCCGAGAGCGCCACGCAATAGGCGCGCATCGGGTTGAGCCGCGTGATCTCGTTGCCGACCATGCGGATCAGCTTGGGCCCGAACAGGAACAGGCCGAACGAGATGCCGAAGGCGCCGATCACCATCACCCAGACCGGGATCGAGATCGCATGGGTGAAATCGCCGGTCGTCGAGGCCTGGACGATGGCGGCGAGCGGCCCCACCGCGTTCGCGACGTCATTGGCGCCGTGCGCAAAGCTCAGAAGCGCCGCCGAGACCACCAGGGGAATGCCGAACAGCACCTTGAGCGACTTGTTGCGGTTCTCCAGCCCCTCGGACTGGCGCCGCACCACCGGCAGCATCAGAAGCCAGGTCAGGGCGCCCAGCACCGCTCCGGCCAGCAGCGCCATCGGCATCGAGACCGAGATCAGCGCCTTGATCCCTTTCAGCGCGATGTAGGCGGCGAAGGTTCCGGCCATGACGCCGACCAGCACCGGCACCCATCTGCGCGCCGCCGCGATCTTGTCGGGCTGGTAGATGATCCGCGCCTTGATGAACCACAGGAAGGCGGCGGCGATCACCCCGCCCAGGACCGGCGAGATCACCCAGCTGGCCGCGATGCCGCCCATCGTGCCCCAGCTGACCGCCGAGAGACCCGCTGCCGCGATGCCCGCGCCCATCACCCCGCCGACGACCGAATGCGTGGTCGAGACCGGCGCCCCGATCCAGGTGGCCAGGTTCACCCACAGGGCAGCCGACAGAAGAGCCGCCAGCATCGCCCAGACGAAGGTGGCGCTGTCGGCCATTGCCTCGGGCGCGATGATCCCCTTGGCGACGGTCCTGACCACGTCGCCGCCCGCGATCAGCGCCCCGGCGCTTTCGAAGATGGCCGCGATGGCGACGGCACCCGCGATCGAGAGCGCATTCGCGCCGACCGCCGGCCCCATGTTGTTGGCGACATCGTTCGCGCCGATGTTCAGCGCCATGTAGGCACCGAAGACGGCGGCGATGACGACGACCATCGTCTGGCTGGTCTGCCCGAAGAAGAGCGCCGCGAAGAGCCCCGCCAGCACCATGAAGATCAGCGCCACGACCGGCCCGACCAGCGGTCGCGCGACATAGGCGGTCGCGTTTTCCAGCGTCGAGAACCGGCCGAGGTCGCGGTCGAGCGTCTCGAGGTGCCGGGCCTCGCTCTTGATATCGGTCATGGTCGTCCCCCCGTTTCACGGGGTTATGCACGAAGGTCCCGCGTCGTAACAGGTTTGTAACGACCGCAAGACGGATTGTGGGGCGGGCAGCACCCAGACGGTGCCGGACGGAACCGTCGTGAATTCATCGGAGATTGCGCCTAAGATCACCGCAACTGCGAACCAAAGGATAACAATTCAATGATTTCAAAGGCTAGTTTCCATCGCCCGCGCTTGGCCCTTCGGGCCATCGCCGTTCTTGTCGGTGCTGTCGGCGCGCTGGCAGCCTGCGTCGAGACGGAATCGAGTGGCGGCGGACCGGAAGTGGCGCAAGCGGCTGCGATGTCCGCGACATTCACCGGCGGTTGCCTGAACCGCCAGCACAGCATGCGCACGGCCCTTCGCGCCTTCGATGCGGGCGGCTTTCGCTACCGCGAACCGTTCTCCGGCAGTGGCAACAGCGGCAACAGTGCCGAGAATGCCAGCGTCCGGATCCCCAGCGGCGTGCCGATCCCGGCACGCGGCGACCGCGACTCGGACACGCGGCTTCTGGAATGCGAACTGGGCCTCAGGGGGCTGTTTGCCGGTGACGTCTACGACGGAGTGGTGCGCGGCCTTCAGAGCCAGGGGTTTCGCGCGATCACACCGCTCGCCCGTCCATCGGGTACCGGAACCGCGGACGTCTCG
>JBNLCA010000408.1:0-2860 GCA_050303575.1 Paracoccaceae bacterium | reverse complement strand
GTTCTTGCGGGGCGCCTGCCCCGAATTTCGCGCGCACCCTAGTGTCGGGCCTTGTCGATGGCAAGGCGGCGCAGGGTTGAGCGCATGTGGGGCCGAGGGATCGCCTCGGCAACCCTGGTCAGTCGAGCCAGCCCTCGCGTGTGGCTTTGGCAACACCAAGGGCGCCGGCACCCTCGTAGGCGGCCATGCGGCCGAGGTTGAACCAGAAGGCCAGCGCCTCGCGCAGGGTCATCATCGTGCGGGGAAAGCGCGAATTGGGCGTCTCGGCGCGGAACCGTTCGGAAAAGACAAGGCCGACATCCTGCGGCCCGGCCCAGCGGAAGGAAATCCAGGCGCGCGGCAGGTGGAAGCCCTCGGTGACGATCAGGATCGAGGTCGCACCCTCCAGCATCGGCTGGGAGAAAAGCGCGTTCTGAAGGGTGGACTGCGAAAGGCCCTCCCAGCTGACCGCGTCCTCCGGCACCCCCATCGAGACCGCGAGCCGCGCCATCCCCTCGCCCGCCGAGGGCCCGCCCGGCCGCCCCTCGCCGCCCGAGAAGTGCATCCGGGGCGCGAGGCCGGCCTGCCAGAGCGCCACCCCGCGCTCGACCCTCAGCCGGCTCGACCGGTGCAGCGTCCCGTCCGGGTCCATCCCGGCGCCCAGAACCACGATGACGTCGTGGCGGGGCGCGGAGGAAGGGTCGGGATCGGGCCAGAGCGCCGCGAAGACGGCAATGGCAAGTACGGTCAGGGCATAGAGCCCGGCCGCAAGGAGGAGCGTGCGTCTGAGGACACGAAACATGCGTCTGGGTAGCTGCCACGCCGAGCCGGGGCAAGCCGGGCTGCCGGTTGGCGGTCCGCCGCGCATGGCCTTGCCTTGCCGCGGCGAAACCCCATCTGAGGGACGACCCAAAGAGGAGAGAGTGATGCGCTGCCCCGTGGACAACGAAACCCTCGTCATCGCCGAGCGCGGAGGCGTCGAGATCGACTATTGCCCGCGCTGCCGGGGGGTCTGGCTGGATCGGGGCGAACTGGACAAGATCATCGAGCGCGATGCCGGCGGGCGCGGACCGTCCGCCTCGGATGTCGGTCCCGTTGCGCTGGACGAACCGCGGCGCAGCCGATCGGCGGACGGCTACCAGTCCAGGCGGCGTGAGCGTGACGACCGGGACGACCGGGACGACGATGATGATGACGACGATGACCGCCATCGTCGTCGCGGCGACACGCGGCGCCGCAAGAGCATCCTGAGCGAGATCTTCGATTTCTGAGCGCTACCGCGTACTTGGCTCGCCCCGGCATCCGGGGACTTCACCTGACCGGCCTGATCGGGCATAGAAGCGCCGTTCGCAACGGAGGCAGAAATGCACGACATCCGACTGATCCGCGAGGCCCCCGAGGCCTTTGACGCAGCTCTGGCGAAGCGCGGTCACAAGTCGATGTCGTCGGAGGTGCTGGCGCTCGACGAGGCGCGGCGGGCGAAGATCCTTGCCGCCGAGACGGCGCAGGCCGAGCAGAACCGCGCGTCCAAGGAGGTCGGCGCGGCGAAGGCCAAGGGCGACGAGGCCGAGTTCGATCGGCTCAGGGCGCTGGTGGCCGACAAGAAGGCCGAGGTGGCGCGGCTGAACGACGAGGCAAAGGCCGATGACGAGGCATTGCGCGATCTTCTGCTGACGCTTCCGAACGCGCCGCTGGACGAGGTGCCCGACGGCGCGGACGAATCCCAGAATGTCGAGCTGCGCCGGGACGGAAGCCCGCGCAACTTCTCGTTCAAGCCCTTGGAACATTACGATATTCCGGCGGCCAAGGCGGGGATGGACTTCGAGACGGCGGCCAAGCTTTCGGGCAGCCGCTTCGTCGTCCTGAGGGGCGCGATGGCGCGGCTGCACCGGGCGCTGGCGCAGTTCATGCTGGATCTGCACACGACCGAGCATGGCCTCACCGAGACGATGACCCCGGTTCTGGTGCGCGAAGAGGCCATGTACGGCACCAACCAGCTGCCGAAGTTCGCCGAGGACAGCTACCAGACGACCAATGGCTGGTGGCTGATCCCGACCTCGGAAGTGACGCTGACCAACTCGGTGCGCGAGGAGATCCTCGACGAGGCCGCGCTGCCGATCCGGATGACGGCACATACCCAGTGCTTCAGGTCCGAGGCCGGAAGCGCCGGCAAGGACACGTCGGGAATGCTGCGCCAGCATCAGTTCGAGAAGGTCGAGATGGTCTCCATCACCACGCCCGAGACCTCGCTTGCCGAGCATGAACGGATGACCGGCTGTGCCGAGGCTGTGCTGCAGCGGCTGGGACTGCCCTACCGGGTGGTCGTCCTCTGCACCGGCGACTTGGGCTTCGGCGCGCGCAAGACACACGACCTGGAAGTCTGGCTGCCGGGTCAGGACACCTACCGCGAGATTTCGTCGGTCTCGGTCTGCGGCGATTTCCAGGCGCGGCGGATGAACGCGCGCTACCGGCCTTCGGGCGGCGGCAAGCCGGACTTCGTTCACACGCTGAACGGTTCGGGCCTCGCGGTCGGCCGGGCGCTGATCGCGGTTCTGGAGAACGGACAGGAAGCGGACGGCTCGGTCACGCTGCCCGCGGCGCTGCACCCCTATCTTGGCGGCAAGACGCGGGTCACGGCCGAGGGCGCGCTGGTCTGAACGGGCACTGGATGCCGCGCCGACGGTCACGCGCCGGCGCGGCAATCATGGCGAAGCCGCCGCGACGATCCTCCGCCCGCCCGTCCCGGCGAGCGGAGGATCGGCGCGGCTGGCGTCTTGCGTGGTTCGCGTTCGTGACCAGCACTTCGGGAAAACGGGTGCGAATATCAGACACTGTCCGCCCGGCCTGCCGGGGCGAAAGCCAGTCCAGCCAGCTCAGACCG
>JBNLCA010000407.1:0-2445 GCA_050303575.1 Paracoccaceae bacterium | reverse complement strand
GCGGACCGCCCGAGCGTCTCCGTCGCTCATGTCAACTCCCGCTATAGCTCGGCTGGAAATGAAGCGGTCAAAACTTTGGGCGAGCAAAAGCAGGACCGCCCGTGGAACAAGCGCCAAAGCGATCAGAAAGAAGATGCCCAGAACATCCATGTTTGGCAGATGGTAGATCTGACGCTGATCTGCAATGCCTGGACCACGGGACAACCAACTTTGCGGAACCATGCCGGAACGCCGCGCGTTCCCCCGTTCGACAATCGAATGGAGGTTTCGTCATGGCCACCCAAGCCAGCAACTCGAACACCGGACTCGCGTTCATCCTCGGCGGCGTCGTCGTCGCGCTTCTCGTCGTCGCATGGTTCGCGTTCGGCGGATCGGCACCCGATCAGCCGGACTTCAAGGTCGAAATTCCCGGCGTCGGCACGGTCGAGGGCGAAGCCAGCAACTGATGCCAGCGGCGCCGCGCTGCGTCCCATCCCTTTGGGATTGCAAAGTGGCGGCCCCGTCTGGGGCCGCCCTCTTTGTTGGCTAGATGGCTTGGAGAACGTCAGAGAGTATCAGGCTGGCGGCCATTCCAAGCTTGGACAAGCGGCTCAGCCGCCGCACAGGGCGGCCGGCACGCCGCTCGAGCCAGGCATGGACTTCGATCCGGACAAGATTGACGCAGATCCAGCCAACAAGGATCGCGAGAAGAATAATTGTGGTTCGGGCGCCGTCGCTCATCAAGCCGATCTGGGAGCGGGCGGCGTTCGGTTCAAGGCCGCAATCCTCTGCGCTCTCGAGGCAGGTGAAGAATGCTCCTACTGACATGCCCCTATTGCGGCGTAGCCGCCGACGAGACCGAGCTTGCCGCCGGCGGCGAGGCACATCTCAAGCGGTTCGGGCCGGGCTCGTCGGACGACGATTTTGAGGCCTACCTCTTCCTGCGCGACAACCCGAAGGGCGTTCACCTGGAGCGCTGGCGGCATGCGATGGGCTGCGGCAAGTGGTTCCTGGCGGCGCGCGATACGGTAACGCTGGAAGTCTACGGCACCTACGAGGCGCAGACCAAGGAACCGCCGGAGGAGATCCGCAAGGGAATCTCCGAACGGACAGGAGGGCGGCGATGACCTCAGCGATCGTATGGACGCCGCGGCGCCGGGATGCCGAGCTTGTCGCAGGCTTCCTCGACCTCCGCCATCGGGTCGGCAATCGGGCAGGTGCTGTAAAAGTCTCCGTGTTTGAAATGCTTGTGCGTCCGCGCACGCGAACCCACCACGATCCCGTAGATCGCGAAGGCAATCACCAAGACTACAGGAACGAAAGCAATCATGTCCTGAAGATGGGGACGGCCGCCCACCGCCGCAAGATTGCATCGGGAAGATCCGAATGACCCGCCTTTCCACCCACGGCCATTTCCTGAACCGCGAGAAGCCGGTCCATTTCACCTTTAACGGTCAGGTGCTCTGGGGCTACGAAGGCGACACGCTCGCTTCGGCGCTGATGGCGAACGGCCGGGCGCATGTCGGGCGGTCCTTCAAGTACCACCGGCCGCGTGGCGTGGTTGCCTCGGGCGCGGAAGAGCCGAACGCGCTGATGAACCTCGGCACCGGCGCCTCGTTCGAGCCGAACGCAAGGGCGACGACGACCGAGCTTTTCGACGGGCTGACGGCGAAGAGCCAGAACCACTGGCCGAGCCTCGCCTTCGACGTGGGCGCGCTGAACAACCTTGCCGCGCGTTTCCTGCCGGCGGGCTTCTATTACAAGACCTTCATCCATCCGCGCTTTGCGTGGAAGCATCTCTTCGAGCCCTTCATCCGCCGGTCGGCAGGCCTCGGCAAGGCGCCGACCGAGGCGGACGCCGACCGCTACGAACAGATGTACATGCACACCAACGTGCTGGTCGTCGGCGGCGGCATCGCCGGGTTGCAGGCGGCGAAGACGGCGGCGGATACCGGCATCCGGGTCATGCTGGTGGAACAGACGGCGCATTGGGGCGGCCGGTCTCCGGTGGATGGCGTGACCATCGACGGCAAGCCAGCCGAAGAGTGGATCGAGGCGACGCTTGCGGCGCTGAAGGCGATGCCGAACGTCACGCTCAGGACCCGCACGATGGGTTCGGGCGTCTACGATCACGGCTACGCACTGGCCTACGAGCGGGTCGCCGACCATACGCCCGGTGACGGGCGTCCGCGCCACCGGCTGTGGCGCATCCGGGCGAAGAAGATCGTCGTTGCCACCGGCGCCGTCGAGCGGCCGCTTTCCTTCGCGGGCAATGACATTCCGGGCGTCATGCTCGCCTCGGCGGTGCGGGACTACGCGGTGAACTGGGCGGCGACGCCGGGTCGGCGCACCGTCGTTGTCACCAACAACGACGACGCCTACCGGACGGCGATCGTTCTGAAGGAGGTCGGCCGCGAGGTTCCTGTCGTCGTCGACGCAAGGCCCGAGGCGACGGGCGCGCTGCCT